>JALTEO010000115.1 GCA_027073875.1 Bacteroidales bacterium | reverse complement strand
GAAATTCCTGTCGCAAAATCTAATCTGAATAAATCGGATATTGACAAAGAAAATATGGGACAGGATATGCCGGTACTAATGAAATTGCAACCATCGGTAGTTACCACAACTGATGCAGGAGCAGGTGTTGGTTATACGGGGTTTCGTATTCGTGGCGTAGGCATCCGTGGTATTAATGTTACCATTAACGGTATCCCACTAAATGACCCCGAAAGTCAAGGTGTGTGGTGGGTTGATTTACCTGATCTGTCATCTTCTTCCGAAAATGTACAGATTCAACGCGGTGTGGGAACTTCTACCAATGGTGCCGGTGCTTTTGGTGCGTCAATCAATATCAATACAACTAATAGCAGCATCAAACCTTACGGAGAAATTAACTCTTTTGCCGGATCATACAATACATTTAAAAACAACTTAAAATTTGGGACAGGACTTATTAACAAAAGACTTTCCATTGACGGGAGTTTCTCAAAAATATCTTCCGATGGTTATATCGACAGGGCTTCTTCAAACCTAAAATCTTTGGCTTTAACTACTGCTTATCATGGCAATAACAGTTTATTAAAATTTGTCGTTTTGTCGGGAAAAGAAAAAACTTATCAGGCATGGTATGGTGTTCCAAAGGTTTATTTAGATACAAACAGAACCTTTAATCCTTATACCTACGATGATGAAACCGACAATTACCAACAAGACCATTATCAACTTTTGTACAGTAAACGCCTTTCAGGTAACCTATTTTTGAATGCTTCGGCATTCTATATTTATGGCAGAGGATATTACGAAAACTACAAGAATAATAAAAGTCTATCAGACTATTTAATTGACCCCGTTCAGATTATGGCTCCCGATACCGATACTGTATTGACCACTATCAGTAAATCGGATGTAATTACCCGCAAATGGTTGGATAACAATTTTTATGGTTCAAATATTTCACTTACCTACAATCGGGAAAAATTAAATATTGTCGGAGGTATTGCAGGTAGCTATTACAATGGTAATCATTTTGGGCAAGTTATTTGGGCACAATATGCAGGGAATTCTAAGATTCGTCATGAATGGTACCGTGGCAAAGGTATAAAAAAAGATTATAACGGATTTGCAAAAATTAATTACCGTCTTTTACCTGAGTTCAACCTTTATGCCGATTTGCAATACAGATATATTGATTATGTAATTTCAGGGACTAAAGACGACTTAAGTCAATTAGATTCCACAGCCCATATTTACAAATTCTTTAACCCGAAAGTAGGATGGCGATACCAAATGAATGATAAAATGCAAACTTATTTCTTATTTGCTGTGGCACACCGTGAGCCATCACGAGATAATTTTAAAGATGCAGATATTGGAAAAACACCAAAACCGGAAACACTTTTTGACTACGAATGGGGCTACGAAGCTAATTTCAAACAATTTCTTATCCGGGCAAATCTATATTACATGGACTACAAAGACCAACTGATTAATACCGGTGAAATTAATAATGTGGGAGCACCTATTATGACTAATGTACCTGAAAGTTTTCGCAGGGGTATGGAATTAGAATCCGGTGTTAAACTGTCTAAATCGTTGCAGTGGAATATTAATCTGACACTCAGCCAAAATAAAATTAAAAACTACATTAATCATGTGGATAATTGGGACGCTTGGTATGACACAACCGGAACCGAACCATATCAGTTTGTTGATTCGTTGGGCACAACAGACATTTCATTTTCGCCGTCAGTCATTATGGGAACAAATTTAGTTTTTTCGCACAAAGGTCTTAATCTGACCTTATTATGTAAATATGTAGGACGACAATTCATTGATAATACTTCCAATACTGATCATTCGCTTGATCCATATTTTGTTACCGATTTACTTATTGGTTATTCTTTTCACACAAAGTTATTTAAAGAAATACAAATACGGTTAAAAATCAATAACCTGCTAAATACGGAATATGTAAGTAACGCATGGTTATATCAATATAAATCGGGCGATGGTTCTTTTGACGGTTCGTATGGCGATATTTTTTCTACACCCGTTACAGGAAAATCAGGTTATTATGATATGGCAGGTTATTTCCCGCAGGCACCAATCAATATACTTGGTGGAATTTCCTTAAAGTTCTAAAACTAAAAAGGGCTACTCAATTAAGTAGCCCTTTTTTTTAAATATGATTATAATTTATTCTTTCACAAATTTCACTTTCTGTATGTCATTTCCATTAGTTACTGTAATAAAATAAACACCTGCATGTAATTCACTAACATCTAAATTGTTCATCATTCGGGTAAGATGTCCGCTTTGTAAAGTTTGTCCTAAAAGATTAATAATACTGTAATCAGCAGGTTGACTACTTCTGATATATAAATTATCTTTAGCAGGGTTTGGATAAATTGCAAGATTTATCGGATTTTCAACAGCTACGGCAATAACATCTTTTAAATCAATTTTAGCCGCCTGAACAATTTCATCAGAACCGGCATCTTGTAAGAAAACAACCAATTTACAGTTATCTTTTACCCATGATGTGTCTAATGAAAAGTTTACCGTTTGTGTTTGTGTGGTTTGTGAAGAAAAGTCCAAACTGGTTCCATTGGCATTTGGTAATACAAGGCGAGCTACAAAATCTAATTTCGATTGTCCTTGCCATGATTTAGGAATATTAGATTCTGTAACCACTGCATATAATTTCTTAGCACCCGGATAATAATCAGATGTTTGTTTCATATCAATTTGAACAGAATAATCATAGGTTCCTGTTTGTGTTGCAGTTAAGTCCATTGTAAATAGAGCATTCCTTACTTTTCGTTGCAAATACATTTGATGGTAACTGGGATATAGGCTAGTATTATTGTTTCCACCTACTATCTTTAAATCACCATCAGCAATACCTGTCGGAAATATGTGAATATCATAATGATTAAGGCGTCCATTACCTCCGGTAGTAGAATAGTTATCGTTAGCATGGTATTCAATACAAGCAGCAGAATCACCTTTAGTTTCCATATCTTCGCAAGCCATAGCAGCTCCCGGACAAGCAGGGCACCATGTTCCTGTTCCAACTTCAAAAACTACCCAGTTGCGATTTACACCACCGGGAACCATAGCACTAGCATCATTTGAAGAATGTGAATAGCCCAATCCATCATATTGTGCACGCACATTGTAAACATGATTTTGCGGATAAGGATTAACATCGGTATAAGCAGTATCGGTAACACCTTGAATCAAAACATTGCCATTATCAGTTATCAAATAAAAATCAGGTGCTGTTGATGGTGCTGTCCATGTTAAGTTATTATCCGATCCATCGTAATTTACAGCTAAATTAACAGGTGCTTCCAAAACAGGCATTTGGTTAAAAATAACATTATCGATATACATACCTGAGTTGGCATCATCGTGAAGTCCGTAGAAATCGGCTGCATCCAATTTATGCGTAGTGCCATCGCCAAATGAACCACCACTCCATTTCCATGAAACTATTTCTGTACTATCAAAGTACATGGTAGCAAAATCGTCATCAACATCAATAATAAAATTAACATGATACCATTGATCAAAATTATAGTTAAACCCCGTGATACTATCACCACCGGCATCTACTTTGGTTACACCTGTCGGATGAAAAGTAATTTGGAAACCCCATTTACTGTTGCCACCTGCAAAATCCTGTAGTAAGTTAAAATATCCCATGGCACCACTATCAATATACATTTCAAAGGTTAACTGATAACGACCTGTTGTTTTGTCGCCCATTAGTAAAACCAGGTCATTATCGTTTTGAATGTGGGCAGAATTAGCACCATTATAGGCATGGGCATCAGAAACAATTGCATCGGTTCCTGACCCCGGTGCATTATCCCATGTGGTCCAAATTCCTAATGTGTCTTGCTGAGCAACATAACCGTTTGCGGTATCGCTGTCAAAATCATCAGAAAAAATCAGCGTTTGTGCCGACAAGCCAAGACTAAAAATAAGTCCGGCAACAAGGAAAGTAATTTTCTTCATTTTAAAAAGTTTTAGTTTTATGGAACAAAAATATAATAAATTTTACACTTATCAAATTATTCTTTCTATTGTAGATAATTTGTAGTATTAATTTTTAATTACCTTTGTAACCCTTTTTATTTTTTATGTGGGTTAAGATTGCACGGTTAATACTTAGAAATAAAGCAGTTATGCTGACACTCATCGGTCTTATAACTGTGTTTATGGCATATAGGGGAATGAATGTGAAATTGTCCTATGAATATGCCAGTATGCTACCTAAAAAAGATACTGCCTACAAAGAATATAATTATTTTAAGTCTCTTTTTGGCGAAGAAGCTAATGTTTTTGTAATTGGTTATCAAGATACTAATTTCTTTCAGCTTGAAAAATTCAATAATCTAAAAAGATTGACTGACTCTATTAAATCAATTGATGGCATTACCGGCTTATTGGATATTCCCCACTTAATGACCATAAAGAAGGACACCAAAGCCAAAAAATTTATAGTGGTTCCTGTATTTCCTGATACCATTTCTTCGCAACAAGAGTTAGATTCCTTGGGAAAAGAAATTTACAATCTGCCTTTTTATAAAAATCTGCTATATAACGATACATCTGATGTTTTCCTTATTGCAATTACCTTTGAGAAAAAACTAATAGATAGTAAAGAGCGTATTGGCGTTGTTGATAATATTAAAGATCAATTTGACGCTTTCGGAAAAAAATATAAATTAAATATCCATTATTCAGGATTACCTTTTATCAGGACAGCCATTTCCGAAAAAATTAAAAAGGAAATGAAATTATTTATATTGTTGGCATTGTTAGTTACAGTCATTATCTTATTTTTATTCTTCCGGTCGTTTAGAGTTGTCTTTTTTTCATTAATCGTAGTTTTTATTAGCATCATTTGGGTCCTTGGAACTATGGATTTATTCCATTACAAGATTACTATCTTAACAGCAATGTTACCGCCTTTAATTATTGTTATCGGCATCCCAAATACCATTTATTTATTGAACCATTATTTTTTAGAATATAAAAATCATCAAAACAAAGTTAAAGCACTTCAACGAACAATTCATAAAACAGGAAATGCCATTTTTCTGACTAACCTGACAACAGCAGCCGGATTTGGAACATTTATCATTACCAATAGTAAAATTTTACAAGAATTTGGTATTATTTCCTTTTTAAATATCATTGGATTATTTGTACTCACCTTAATAATTATTCCTACTTTTTACAGTTTTACAGGACCCCCTAAGGCAAAACATATAAAGCATCTAAACAGTAAATCATCTAAGTGGTTTTTGGCAATACTCTCTAAAACAATTACTCGGTTTAGAGGTTGGATTTATTGGACAACGGTTGCTGTCGTGTTGGTAGCATTGATTGGCATTTATAAAATAAATATCTTGGGCTATATGGTGGATGATATTCCGCATCACGATGAAGTTTATGTGGACTTAAAATTCTTTGAGCAATACTTTCATGGTGTATTACCTATTGAAATAATGATTGATACACAAAAGAAAAAAGGTGTACTGAATCTGAGAAACATCAAGAAAATTGACAAATTACAGAAAAAACTTTCCTCTCATCCGGAATTATCCCGACCACTATCATACACTGATGTCATAAAGTTTTCAAAACAAGCATACTACAACGGGAATCCATTGTTCTATAAAGTACCAACCGGTATGGAAAAGAATTTTATTCTCTCTTACGCCGCCAAAGCCAAAGATGAGAAAAACCTTGTAAAATCGTTTGTCGATTCCACCAAGCAAAAAGCCCGTATCAGTATTCAGGTAGCAGATATCGGTACACAGAAAATGAAACCATTGGTGAAAAATATTACGGCAGAAATTGACAGTATCTTTCCGCAGGAAAAATACAAAACAATGGTTACCGGTATGAGTATAATTTATATGAAAGGAATGCATTATCTAATAAACAATCTGTTTATTAGTGTTGCTTTTGCAATACTGCTGATAGCCATATTTATGTCATTGCTGTTCGGCTCTTTTCGTATGGTAATGATTTCGTTATTACCTAACCTGATTCCACTTCTTTTGACAGCCGGAATGATGGGTTTTTTTGGCATTCCACTGAAACCGTCCACTATTTTGGTTTTCAGCATCGCTTTTGGTATTTCAGTGGATGATACCATTCATTTCCTAACCAAATACCGGCAAGAACTCCGTCAACGCGAATGGGATATTAGCCAATCGGTTTCTGAAGCTTTACAACATGTCGGTATCAGCATGCTTCATACCTCTATCGTGTTGTTCTTTGGCTTTGCCATTTTTACACTTTCCGATTTCGGGGGAACAGTAGCATTGGGATTGCTGGTTTCATTTACCTTGTTAGTTGCTATGATTACAAATCTATTTTTGCTGCCGGCACTTCTGCTTTCTTTCGAGCGACACCTTACCACCAAAGCATTCGCTGAACCACTATTGAGTATATTTAACGAAGAAGAAGATATTGAACTGGACGAATTGTAGTTTTTCTAAAAACACCTACACCAAAATTCAACTTCTACAAATCTTCCAAATACTTTTTTGCATTCTGCATTAGCCATTGTGGCGTAGAAGTTGCACCACAGATACCAACAGAGTCATTGGGATTAAACCATGAAGCATCTATTTCCTTGACTTCAGTAATAAAATGTGCATTTGTATTTACATTCTTACAAACACCGTAAAGAACTTTTCCGTTTGACGATTTTTTCCCGGCAATAAATAAAATCTTATCATGGTTTTTACAAAACATTTCTATTTCGGGCTGACGATTAGCAACCTCTCCGCAAATAGAATGATTAACTTTCACCTGAATATTTTTACTTTTCAAGAAATTAATAACCTTTGCATATTCTTTTTTATTTCGTGTCGTTTGGCTAAAAAGCGTTATGGTAGCAGGTAACTGTTTTAAATTAAGTTCTTCCAATGATTGAAAAACGACTGCATTATCGTCGGTTTGACCCAACAGACCAATAACTTCAGGATGATGGTGTTTTCCAAAAATATATACATTCTCGCCCCTGAGATAAGCTTTTCGCACACGGAATTGAAGTTTTGTGACAATAGGACACGAAGCATCAATGAGATTAATGTTATTTTTTTTTGCTATCTGGTAACTGTGCGGTGGTTCTCCATGAGCACGAAACAATACCGGAGCATCCTTTAATTTTTTATACTCCTCATTTGTAATTGTTTTCATCCCTTTGCTTTCCAGCCGTTTTACTTCTTCCTCATTATGAACAATTTGTCCCAAACAATAAATCTGTTTGCCATTGTCTAAAAATTCTTCTGCCCGCTTAATAGCTTCTACCACTCCAAAACAGAATCCTGAATGGGAATCAATGGAAACCGACAAATTTAATCTAGACATAATAGGAAATATTATTTAAAACAATCCGGGAGTATCATTGTTCTGAAAAGGAATACCAAGATGAAGATATGATTTTTCGTTAGCAACGCGTCCTCTTGGAGTTCTTTTTAAATATCCTTCCTTAATAAGATAGGGCTCGTAAACATCTTCAATGGTATCGGCTTCTTCGCCTACGGAGGTAGCAATATTACTTAGCCCGACAGGTCCACCGTTAAATTTTTCAATAATTGTACTCAAAATCTTATTATCCATTTGGTCTAAACCGTTCTTATCAATATTTAATGCATCTAACGAAAATTTAGTAATTTTCAGGTTAATTGTACCATCGCCTTTAACCTGAGCAAAGTCTCTAACGCGGCGTAAAATAGCATTTGCAATTCGTGGTGTCCCTCTGCTTCGGCGAGATATTTCTTCAATGGCATCCTCTTTAATGGGAACTTTCAATATCTCAGATGAACGACGAACAATCTTTACCAGCGTATTGGCATCGTAATATTCCAGATGAGAATTGATACCAAATCTTGCCCGCAACGGACTGGTCAGTAGTCCTGAACGCGTTGTTGCTCCAATTAGTGTAAAAGGATTTAATTCTAACCGGATGGAACGGGCACTTGGTCCTTTGTCAATAACAATATCAATAACAAAATCTTCCATAGCCGAATAAAGATATTCTTCAACTATTGGCGAAAGCCGGTGTATTTCATCAATAAAAAGGACATCTCCTTTTTCGAGACTTGTTAATAATCCGGCTAAATCCATCGGCTTATCTAAAACGGGACCGGAAGTTGTTTTAATATTTACTTCCAACTCTCGTGCAAGAATATTAGCTAAAGTTGTTTTCCCAAGCCCCGGAGGTCCGTGAAGCAAGACATGATCAAGGGCTTCGCCTCGCATCTTAGCTGCCTCAACGAAGATTTTTAGGTTCTCAACTATCTGTTGCTGTCCATTAAATTCATCAAAATGAGAAGGACGCAAAGCACTCTCAAACGCTTTTTCATTATCGTTAAATTCTTGGTCTCGAAAATCAATAGCGTCGTCCATGTTAAAATTTTAACAAAGATACGAAAGAATTAGAATGGGAAATTATCTCTATCAGGTTTTTATCAACTTAAACCCTCTGCCGTGTACACTTATTATCTGAATATTGGGGTCGTCTTTAAGTAATTTACGAAGTTTTGTGATATAAACATCCATACTTCTGGCATTAAAATAGCTGTCTTCTTCCCATATTGATTTTAGTGCAAGGTTTCGCTCAAGGGTTTGGTTTTCATGTTCACAAAGCATCTTTAAAAGTTGAGATTCTTTGGTTGTAAGTTTCTTTTGTGTACCATCTTTTTTCGTCAATAATTGTTTGAGAGAATCGAAATGGAATATTCCCAGATTATAGTCTGTTTTTTTTGCCGGATTTGTCTGATGCGAAGTTCGTTTCAAAACAGCTTGGATACGGAGTAGAAATTCCTCCATACTGAATGGTTTAGTAACATAATCATCAGCACCCACACGAAAACCCTCTAACACATCATCCTTCAGCGATTTGGCGGTCAGAAAAATAATTGGAATTTCTGAATTAATTTCCCTGATTTCTTTTGCCAGTGTAAGGCCATCTTTCAAAGGCATCATAACATCTAACACACAGATGTCATAAAAATTTTTTAGAAACTTTTGAAAAGCTAACTCACCGTTCTCAGCCACATCTACATCATATTGTTTACTTATAAGATACTCTTGAATAATTAATCCAAGGTTTGTATCATCTTCTGCAAGCAAAATCTTAATCTTTTTTGAGTCTTCCATTTTCTGATTTTTTTTGAGGTATTGTTACTACAAATTCTGTTCCTTTTCCATATTCACTTTTTACAATTATTTTACCTCCATGTTCGTTAACAACATCTTTCACATAGCTTAGTCCTATCCCAAATCCTTTAACATCGTGAACATTTCCCGTAGGTACCCGATAAAATTTTTCAAATATCTTTTTTAATTGCTTTTTCTCAATTCCAATTCCGTTGTCTTTAACGGAAATTTTGACAGAATAGTGTTCAGCTTTTGTAGTAATTTTAACAATTGGAATTTCTTTAGAATATTTTAAAGCATTTTCAAGTAAATTGGACAGGATATTTGTCAGATGTAATTCATTGCCAGATATTAAAGGGATGGCATTATCTAAATCAATTTCAATCTTTCCCTCTTTTTGTTGAAATAAAATCTGATAGTTTTTAACTGTTTTTTTAATTAGGTTATTAATATTAATATCTGTTTTGTTCAATTTTACTTTTCCTTCTTCTATTATAGCAATCTTTAACACATTTTCTACCTGCATATGCAAACGAACTGCTTCATCGACTATAATCTTTGTAAATTTTTTCAGGTTTAAATTATCTTCATCTTGTAATCTTTCATTAATCAACGAAGATGCAAGGGTAATGGTAGAAATAGGTGTTTTTAATTCATGTGTAATATTATTTACAAAATCGGCTTTAATTTTGGAGAGTCGTTTTTGTTTCACAATTAAATAAAAATTATATGAGAAAATAATAAAAATTGCCAAAACCAAGATTGCTGAAAAAAGTGCAATTGGAAGTATGCTATGAATTAAATATTGTTTTCTTTTCGGGAAATTAAGCTTTAATACCAATTCTG
>JALTEO010000114.1 GCA_027073875.1 Bacteroidales bacterium | reverse complement strand
ATTATATACAACCCGTTTGTTTGATGATAATTTTCCCAAAATAAAAAAGGATTATTTTTTATTTATCTTCATTCTACTTTATGTCATCATTAATCTGATTCGAATAGCAATGCGTTACTCTTATTTTTATTTTAGTGACGATATGCCAAACCTAACTTTTCGTTTTTTTCACTTAGCTCCGTTTAGTACCAAACGATTAGAATTCTCTATTCCTAAGACAGTATTTCATGATTTTAAAATCAAGAACAAACTCTTAGGTCTTCGGAAAGACCTTATATTATACCGAAAGAACAAAGGAGAAATAGTTACTTACCCGCCAATCAGTCTTTCTGCTGTTTCCAAGGAAGATATAACACAATTACGCCAAAAACTAAGTGCTTTAAAAATCAATAAATAACCGCGATTCTTTTTTTACCATCCATTTGGACGGTAATTGGTTTGTCAAAACGCAGATGAATACAATGCTTTGTCTTTTGGAACGGTTCTTTGCTGAATAGTTTCTCCCAATCGATAAAACTCTTAGCACTTTCGTGGTGTACCGAAAAATAACCGACATTCATAGAGATAACATTGTGAAAAAAATGCGATCCCAAAGAAGCATCCAACGGAAAATCTTTCAAACTGGTTTCCACAATCACTTTGGCTTTTGATATCTGCGACCATTTTACAGGAATACCTATAAACTTATCACTGGTTCCCCACCTGCCGGGACCAATCAAAAGATATTCTCTGTCCTCAGCTTTAAGCTGTGAATTTAGTTGTGTAATTTCTTCGGCAATTTCTTCGGTATTGTACTTGTCAAATTTATTGATATCTACAAAAATAATGTCCTTGATGGTTTCAATTTTTCCGTTACCAAGACTTTTTTCGGCAAATAGTAACAAATCTTCTTTTTTAATTGCCTCCTCATCAATCACATAATCATCCGGGTTATTTAACAACGGTTTTATCTGCAACAAATAAAATGATGCTTCTCCCAATTCATCTTTATTCAAATCTACAGCAAACTCAATTTCAACGGGGGAACCCATCGCTTCTTTTACTACGCCCAACATAATAGAAATAGATTTTGCCAAAGGAATATAGTTATATTTCAGAATGTTGGCAAAATTAATAACCCGTGGACCGTTAGCAGAAATACCGGGAATAATCGTATCATTATCAGGATTGTAAACTGAAGCCAAATGGTTTAGCGTTCCGTGTTTTTCTGCAATATCTATTGGCAATTTTGCTAATCCAGCAGTTTCCCCTTCCAACAGATTAACTGACTTTTTATTCATATCCACAGCAAAAAATTCAGTTTGTGAATCCTTAATAAGTGTTTTGGGAGAAACCATATCCGTTTTTGGATAAACCGGAGAAAAACGAAATGCCTTTTCGCCATCAACCACATACTGACCGAGACCTAAGGCAGCAACAGCAAATCCTTCTTCGGGTTTCATGTGCGACACAGGATAAAAATTATATGATTGTGCAACACCCGAAATATGCGGATAAAAATAACCGTCATGTTCACTCCCTACAACCTCCTGAATTACGACTGCCATTTTCTCTTCATCAATCTTATAGTTTACCGCCTCAATATAATCGCGAGACACTTTTGAAAAAATGGAAGCATAAACCAACTTTATGGCATCGCATAATTGTTTCAGTCGCACATCAAAATCCTCAGCATTATTCGGCAATAAGAATGTTTCAAAGACACCTGCAAATGGCTGCATCAAAGAATCTTCGAACAAGCTGGAAGAACGGACAGCAATAGGTTTTGTAATATTTTTTAGAAAAACTTTGAGCCGCTCAATCAGGGAATCAGATAAACTGCCTGTCAGAAATAAAGTCCTTACATCTATTTCGTTATTGTCTTTTTGATAAATAAGTTCTGAAAATCCATTATTTTCCAGAAACAAATCAAACTCGTCAGTTCCGATTATGGCAGTTATCGGCATCCTGATTTTAATTCCTTTTACCAATCTCCGAAAATTAATATTGTACAACAAAGTATTGATAAAAACTGTACCTCTCCCCTTTCCGCCTAAATTACCCGAAGCAAGATTCACCACATTCTTTTCATCCATCAAATCGGTTTCGCTGAACTGTACCAGCCGTCCTTTTTTCGACTCATTCCGGTAATTATTAAGCACATACAATAAATAATCGCGAAACTCAACATCAGATGAAAAATCAGTAACCAAGATAGGTTGAATTACTTTGGCAATTTTTATTTCGCCTTGTGCCATAAGCCAAAGCGAAAAATGATTTTTTTCACCGTGATATTTCAATGATTCGGCAGGCACCTTCTCTATCAAAGCCAAAAACTCATCTAAATTTGTAGCAACAGCTATTTCATTCCCTGTACTTGTACGGAAAATAAATTTACCAAATCCCAAATAATTCCGCAAAAAGAATTTTATTTCCTGCAAAAGATTTTGCGAATTTTTATCAATAAAAGTGGTTTTCAATTCCTCGGCAACCTGACGATTATTTTTATCGGACGACTGAATTATTATCGGTAAATTTTCGTTTTTGGACCGTAATAATTTGGTTAATGCAAATCCTGCCTCTTTGTCCATCTTCCCGTTACGCATAAATTTAACATCCGTAATTAATGCCAGCAGGTGTGGCTCATATTTTTGAGCAATTTGCACAGCATCCTCATAATTTGACGCTAAAATAACCCGTGGTCTTGCCCTCAAACGCAACACTTTATACAACTCATCCGATTTCACTTCGGTAATAACACGGCGGGTTTGCTCCAAAATCACATGATACAAAACAGGTAAATATCTTGAATAATATTTCTCGCTATCCTCCACCAGCAACACAACCTTGATGATACCCGTAGCCGTGTCATTCTCCACATTGACATTATCTTCCAAGTGCTTAACCATAGCGAGAAAAATAGATGAATCGCCATTCCATACAAACGATTTATTAATCAGGCGACTCGGCAAATTCTCACTATAGTATTTAATATCTTTATTATTATTCAGCAACAGATAAACAGGTGTCATCGGATGACTTCGTTTAATAATGCTACTAAAAAGTTTCGGTTTTGTTTTGTCCACACCGGCAAT
>JALTEO010000113.1 GCA_027073875.1 Bacteroidales bacterium | reverse complement strand
GGTGAAACGGTTTAAAACTACCGTCTTCTTGTTTTGTGCCAAATTTTTCAAGTGTAGTATTTTTTGGAGTTGCTGTAAATGCAAAATAGGAAGCATTGCCTTTCCTCGCTTGCCTAATAAACTAACCATATTTTTTAAGTATAACACTCGATCTGTTAAAAATTAGAATAAGCTCTCTTTTTTCCGTCTTTGTTATAATATCTCCATGCAATCCTTTTTCCATTATCTCAATAACCATTGGGTAAAGGCAAATAACCTGAAAATCTCCGTGTTTGATATCTCGGTGCTCCGCGGATTTGGCGTTTTCGATTTCCTACGCACTTACAATAAAAAGCCGTTTAGGTTGAGAGACCATCTGGACAGATTTGCAAACTCAGCCAACCAGCTTGGCTTAACTCTTCCAAAAACAAAAAAGGAGCTGGAGAAAATCATCTATAAAGGCATTAAAAAAAATTTAAAAACAGAGCTTAATATCAGATTAATTTTAACTGGAGGAGTGAGTAAAGATAGCTTCCTGCCTGGCAAAAAATCAAGCCTTATTGTCTTGTTTACAAAAATCCATCTCTACCCCAAAAGCTATTATAAAAAAGGAGTTTATATAATTACAGCTAGGCATAAGCGCCTATTTCCAGGCATTAAGTCGCTCAACTACACATTTGGAGTTCACGCCTTAAAAAAAGCTAAAGAACAAGGGGCTGTTGAGGTCCTATACATAGATGATGACGATAGGGTTTTAGAGGCAACAACCAGCAATATATTTTTTGTAAAGAACAACATTCTTTTCACGCCAAAAACAAATATTCTTCCAGGTATAACTAAGAAAGCAGTTATAGAGCTAGCTAAAGAAAATAATCTTCAAGTTTTAGAGAAGAAAATTTTATCCAGGGATTTAAGTAGTTTTAGCGAAGCCTTCTTAACAGCCACAAACAAGGAGGTTATGCCTGTTGTTAGAATTAATAAATTAGTGATTGGAAATGGAAAAGTTGGGCAGACAACAAAACAGGTTATCTCAAATTTCAGGAGGGCAACACAGGCTTATGAAAATTAAGACATACGCTGAGGCCTTAAAATTTATCAACAATACCGTTCCAAAAAGCTCTTCCCAAAAATTTCCAGGTGAGATAGGATTAAAGAGGACATTTGCCGCTCTAGATATCCTGGACTCCCCGCAAGAGAAACTAAAGATTATCCATGTAGCTGGTACCTCAGGAAAAGGCTCTACATGTTACCTGACAAGCTTAGGCTTGTCATCACTCGGGTTTAAGGTTGGGCTTCATCTCTCTCCGCATCTAATCAGTTTGCGGGAAAGGTTTCAGATATTTAACCGTAGAACATCAGGAGAGCTTATTTCCAAAAACAGGTTTGTCCGCTATCTAAATGAGATACTACCTGCCTTCAAAGAGGTTGAACAGTTGGGATATGGCAAATTAAGTTACTTTGAGCTTCTCGTCGTCTTGGCTTTCCATGTTTTTTACAAGGAAAAGGTTGAGTACGCTGTGTTTGAGGTTGGAATGGGCGGCTTATACGACGCAACCAATACTATTAAAAATGGTAAAAAGGTCTCTATTATCACAAAAATTGGACTGGACCACACAAACATCTTAGGAAAAAACAAGGTTGAGATCGCAGCCCAAAAAGCTGGAATTATCCGAAAAGGAAATAAGCTTGTTTATATTAGACAGGAAAAGGATGTTAATAATATCTTTGAAAAACAAGCAAAAACAAAACAAGCTAAGACCTATCCTGTCCGCAAGGGGATAAACTTTACAGATGTCAGGATTAACCGCCAAGGTTCTAAATTTAAGTTTTTTTACCCGCCACTCATCGATAAAAAACTTGACGTAAACCTGGGCTTGTTAGGCAAATTTCAGGCAGAAAATGCAAGCTTAGCACTTACTGCAATCTCTATTCTTGCTCAACAATACAAGTTTAGGTTAGAAAAGGATAAAATTTTATCTGCTTTTAAGAAAGCAAATTTTCCGGGCCGTTTCCAAAAAATATCAACTAGAGGCAAAACTATTATCTTCGATGGCGCCCACAATTCACAGAAAATGCAGGCATTTATAGATAGCTTAAATACGATTTTCCCAGGCAAAAAATTCACCTTCCTTCTTGCTTTTAAAAGAGGCAAAGATTACAAAAAAATGCTGAAGATTATAACTCCCCTAGCAAAACAGGTTTTCCTCACCTCTTTTTTTGTCCATCAAGATACTCTTTCATATCTATCCGTTGATCCCAAAGAGGTGGAGAATAAGATAAAAAACCTCAATCTGGATATCTCTGTCCATAAAGACTCGATTCAAGCATTCACTAACTTTATAGATTGTTTAGAAAGAGATGAGATTGGCATCGTCACAGGTTCTCTTTATTTAATAGGCGAGATCGAAAGAAAAATAAGTAGAAAAGAGAGAGTTGTATAGAATAATCTTGGCGAGATAGTTAAACCTTCAGCTCAATCTTTTTTATCCTTCTCACATATTTCTTCCCATTGTTCTCCTGCGTGTGCAAAAAAACATCCACTAACTTTTTAGCGGCCTCAATATTTATATGGTTGGCAGGCAACGCAAGTATGTTAATATGATCATGCATCTTAGCTGATCTCACCTGTTCTTCATCAAATCCAAGGCCGCAGCGGATGCCTTTAAACCTATTGGCTGCGATAGAGACTCCAATTCCAGATCCGCAGATAACGACACCTAAGTTTTTATCTGGGTTTTTTGAGATTACATCTGCTACTTTTTGGGCAAAATCAGGATAATCATCAAGAGGGTCGTATTGATAGTTGCCTAAATCCTCAACACGAATATTTTGCTGTTGCAAGTACTCAACGAGCTCATTTTTAAGCTCAAATCCCCTATGGTCTGCCCCAAAAAAAACAGTCATTATACTTAATATAACATATTTCTAGAAAAAACCAAATAGACTATGCCCGGCACCTAAATAAGCCGCCAGCGAGGAATAAGCAAGCTTATAAAAGCAAAATGTCACCACTGCCGATTTATTAAAATTCGAGACACAATTCTTCTCTATCATCCCTGATTTAGTTTTGGACTTATATGATAAAAATGAGTTATAATC
>JALTEO010000112.1 GCA_027073875.1 Bacteroidales bacterium | reverse complement strand
TATGATAGCTGTCGGTACTGTGGTTGGTCATGAAATAATGCCCAATGATAAATCCTAATACGATTTCAATAATAACAGAAGGTACCTTTTTTAACTTAAGCAATGATAGTAAAATAGGTGTAATCCAGGCGATTGCTGCTACTATAAGCAGAGGGAAGTAATCGAAATGAAATGAAAGGCTCAATAGAGTCATATTTGTAAATTTGATTAATTCGAATACTACTTTCGCCTGCAAATAACTTTCCCGGTTGTTATTTACACGAGAATTGTTACGCTGGCTTGTAGTTCATCCTGTGACAAAGATAAAGATTTATCAGGGTTAAACCGTTTTATATCTGCTTCATATTTTATTATTAGGTTTTCTCCATAGCATGCGTTGGGCATTTTGGAATACCTAATTTTAAATTCATAATCTTCATTTTAACTGTCTATTGCCCAATGACTTATATATTATTGTGCTTTTGTGCTTTGTTTTCCTCTGTCCGTGCGTTGGCGTAAAAGTGCTGCCGCAACCGCAGTAATACCGATTATACATCAAAATATCGCATATTTTCACTTCCTGCCCGTCCCTGCCTGCCGTTCGCAGTTCAGGCAGGCGTTCAATCTGCTCGTTTTGCTGTAATACCTGCCCGCTGCAGGCTGGTCGGCATTTACCTCCGTAGGAGCACTATGTGCATTGTAAAATTCCAAATTCCTTATCGGAAATTTGGAATTACAATTGGTATAACAGCCAGTCCCGAAACCCCGGGAAGGATTGCAATCCCGAAATTTCGGGACAAGTTTGCTTGAATGTAGGACTTGCTCTGCAGTCGTTTTTATATGGTTTTTAATCCCAACGCTTTTAAGAATTCATTGTGTTCTTTCGTTTTTTGTTCAATTCGTTCATTGATTGAAGTCAAACGCTTATTCACTTCATCCAGGTCAATTTGCACTTCATCTTCTGCTGTACTCACGTATCTCGAAATGTTCAGGTTGTAAGCGTTTTTTTCAATTTCTTCCATCGAAACTTTTCGCGAGAAGCGTTCGGTTTCTTGTCTGTATTTGTATGTTTCAATAATGTTTTTTATATGCCTTTCACCTAAGATGTTTTGACGTTTCCCTTTATCATAATGTTCACTGGCATTGATAAACAAGACATCGTCTTCTTTTTTACATTTCTTCAGCACAAGAATACAAACCGGAATTCCTGTTGAATAAAACAATTTGGATGGTAAACCAATTACTGCGTCAATATTATTGTCTTTTAACAGTTTGGTTCGGATTTTCTCTTCTGCGCCGCCACGAAATAAAACACCGTGAGGTAATATTATGGCCATAGTTCCCTCTGTACCAAGATAATGGAAACCGTGCAGCAGAAAGGCAAAATCGGCTGCTGATTTTGGGGCAAGTCCGTAACTTTTAAAACGGAAATCTTCAGCCAGTGTATCATTGGGTTCCCAACGCAAACTAAAAGGCGGATTGGCAACCACGGCATCGAATTCCGGTTTTTTTGCCGGATTCATTTCACCCAGCATATCCCACTGATTGAGCAAAGTATCTCCGTGAAATATCTCAAACTCGGTATCTTTCATGCCATGCAAAAGCATGTTCATGCGGGCAAGGTTATAGGTGGTGATGTTTTTTTCCTGACCAAATATTTTTCCGATACTTCCACCGCTCTCTTTTACCCGTTTTCGCACATTCAATAACAATGAACCCGAACCACAGGCAAAATCCAGCACTTTATCCAGTTTGCTTTTTTTACCGGTACCAGGGTCCTGGCTGTCGAGGGTAACAATTTCGGAAAGAATGGTCGAAATTTGTTGAGGCGTATAAAACTCACCTGCTTTTTTTCCCGAACCGGCTGCAAACTGTCCGATTAAAAATTCATAGGCATCGCCAAGTGTATCGGTATCGGTAGAAAAATCTGCTATGCCCTCGGCAATTTTTTGAATGATGGTGCAAAGCTTTTTGTTTCGCTCGGTGGGTGTTTTTCCCAGTTTTTCGGAGTTCAGGTTGATTTCGGAAAACAAGCCCTGAAATGTACTTTCAAAGGATTCGTTTTCGATGTATTTAAAACCGGCTTCCAGGGTTTGCAACAGTTCATCGTTTTGGGTGCGGGCCATTTCTGCAATGTTTCCCCAAAGGTGTTGGGGTTTGATAACATAATGCACTTTACGGCGCATCTGCTTTTCAAAATCCGGCACATCCGCCTGATTTTCTGCGTACCAAATACCCAGCGCAGTACCGTTTTCGTCTGAATCTGTTTTAGGGTAATCTCTTCCCAATTCCTTTTTGGCGGATGTTTCGTAATTGGCCGACAAATATCTTAAAAACAGAAACGAAAGCATATAATCGCGAAAATCATCCGCATTCATTGCACCGCGCAGATTATCTGCGATTGCCCAAAGGGTTTTACCTAATTTATCTTGTTCTCTTTTTGTCATGGTTTATCCTTAATTAATAAAATCATCCTCCTGCCAATTGGCCGGGTTATTTTTAATGTAATCAGATATATTTTGAAATGATTTTTTGTTGCGTATAATATGGTCGTGATACCGGGGTTGCCATGCAAATTCAGGATTTATTTGCCGTGCATTTTTTGTGACACCAATTTTAAAACCACGAATTATGGATGCCAAATTTTTCGATTGGGGACCGAATTTGTTTTTGGGTTGATTAATTTCCGATGGTTCCGATGGGGATGATTGTAGAGACGCAAAATTTTGCGTCTCTACGTTGCGTCCGACGTTGTGTTGTGCGCCCCGGTCATCATTTGATTTGGCAATTTCGATAATTCCATGAACATGATTTGGCATGATGATGTGGTTATGCAAAATCACAAATGGAAAATGATGCGGTATTTCCAACCAATATTTTTCTGCCATTTTCCCTATGTCCGATAATTGCATCACACCACCCGAAATTTCTCCAAACCAACAGACCCTGTTTTTGGTACAGATGGTAACAAAATAAAGGGCATTGGAACCATAATCCCATTGGGGTAAACGGGTGGATGGTATACGGTATTTATTTTTATATTTTTCCATTATGTTGTTTTATTGTTTATTGTGGAGACATTGTGGAGACATTGTGGAGACATTGTGGAGACGCAAAATTTTG
>JALTEO010000111.1 GCA_027073875.1 Bacteroidales bacterium | reverse complement strand
CGATAAATGCATGAGAATAGCCCTTTTTGGCGATCTTCTTAATATCTTTTCGTGCTTCATTCATTGATCTGTATTCGCCATAGATATATTTGTATTTACCATCGTCGCCAATGTATTCTTTAACATTCTTAATATTTGAAAAATAAGATAATTTGACAGGATGGTTAAGTGAGGCAACTTGAATGGTATAAATCATTTCTTTAGTTGTCTTTCTGTGATACTTGTTATAAGGAACAATAAATGCATCGGGATAGCCATAAGCAACTATAATATCAAGTAATAATTTTGCGGCATCGTAACCTTTTACTTTTTCGTAGGTATAACGATAGAAACCATCTTCTCCCAAATTTTCCTCAATTTTATTTGTATTTAATTCTTTAAAGATTGTTTTACTAACAGGTCTTGACAGTGCTTTTAGCTGAATTGTGTAAAAAGTATTATTATCTTTAGGTGTAGCTGATGTTATTAGCTTATTTGGTGAGCCCTGTATATTTTTAAGCTCGTTAATATTAATTACTTTAGCATTAGCAAAACCATTATCAACTAATTTGTTCAAAAGTGTCAATGCTTTTGACTTTTTATCAAAATTTCCTGTGGTGTAATAATAAGTATTATTAACTTTCGTTTCATTCATTTTAAAATTTACCTGTTTGGTAATTTTATTTTTCCCGCTTGCTAGCAAGATAGTATATTTTTCGTGTTTCATCTTGTTCATCCCCGGTCGATAGGCTAAATTTTCAGGGACATAAACTTCTTGAGAGATAACTAAATTAGGACTGGACTTAAGAATTTTAATTTCTACTCGTCTGTTCAGCTGTCGTCCTTCGGGACTATCCTCTCCGGACTGAGTTTCATTAATAGCAATAGGTTGATCTTCGCCCATACCTTTAGCAACAAATCGTTCAGGACCAATACCTTTTTGAGTCAAATAATTAACTACGGCACGGGCACGCTCTTCCGATAGTTTTTGGTTAAACTCTTTGCTTCCCCACGAGTCGGTATGTCCGATAACTTCGACATATAACTCAGGATTTTTCTGCATTAGATTGTATAATTTCTCGATTTCAATTAAGGCATCGCGTCTTAGATTATATTTTCCATAATCGAACAAGATACTTTTGATAACTACATATTGACCGTGAGAAACTTCCAGAGGAATAAGTTCTGAATTCAAGACAATTTCCGATCGTGTATAAATTTCAGGAATAAATAATAATTGGTCATCATCTTGATAGCCATTGGCTCTAAATAATACTTCAAAAGATCCTGCTTCAACAATTGTATTGTATTGCCCATTAGAAGAATCGGGTTTTACCTTTTTTATAGTATCTTTTGTAAGTGTATCAATAACATATATCATCAAATCCTTAGGGTATTCCGGTCGTTTATCTTGCAAGGTAACGGTTCCTTTTAAGATAATCTCCGTTGCCTGATTTTCCGGAGGTGTAATCTTTATTGCATAAATATCGTTACCCCCAATACCACGATAATTATTATTAAGAGGGAAAAAAGCATAAGAACCACCTGCCTTTGGCACATAAAACAAATCATTTCCTACAGTATTAATCGGATAACCGAGGTTTAATGGTGTTGACCATTTATTGTTTGACATTAAGCGACTGTGAAAAATATCAAATCCACCCATACCGTAATGTCCTTGTGATGCGAAATAAAGCGTTTTATTATCGTTAAGGATAAAAGGGGTTTCTTCATCAAATTCAGTATTAATAGTGGGACCTAAGTTTTGAGCTTTTCCCCATTTTCCGTCAGCATCTTTATATGATACATAAATATCCAATCCACCATATCCTCCCGGTCTGTCGCTTGTGAAATAAAGTGCTTTGCCATCGACAGAAATACAAGCATGTGATTCCCAAAATCGTGTATTAATGTTTCCGTTTAATTCTTCTCCTTTAGTCCATTTTCCATTTTCGTAATGACTTACAAAAACATCTCCATTGTCATTTTTGTCAATCACAAAATATAATTCATTACCATCAGCACTTAAGCTGGTAGGTACAATTTTATCAAACCGGGAAGAAAGTTGTTTGGTAATATTAACTACCGGTGTCCAATTACCATTTATCCTGCGCGTAAAATAGATGCTATCCATTTGATAATCATCATCGTCCATACTTATTTGCACATCGGGAGAAAAATTATTTTTAGTGCCTTTTGTAAAAACAATTGTTTGTTCATCGTCAGATACCACAGGACAATTTTCAACATATTTATCCGTATTAATGGTTTTTCCTAATGAATCTATCTTCAATTTTACCGGAAATTTTGTAAGTTCAATGGCATTACGGGTTGCCTGAATTTCCCGTTTTACAAAACCGATGTAATACACATCTTTAACAGGCAATAAGGATTTGAATTTTTCGTACACATTGATTGCGTTTTCAAATTGCATATTAAAACGATAGGCATTACCTAAATAAAAGTAGGCATCTATCGGGGCATGATTCTCTTTGTAAGAACCCTCGTTATAATTTTTTGTAATATTTTTTATAGCTTTTTCAAGATAGGGAATCGCTTTAATATTTGCTTTCGGATCGTCGAGATGTAAATAGCATATTCCAAGCCGGTAATTAACATTAGCATTATCGGGTTGTTCTTTTAAAAGTTTTTCGTATAGAGGAATAGCTCCTTTAAAATTCTCATACATAAATTTATATTCCGCATCAATAAATGTCTCTTTGAAATTTCCTGATTGCGAAAATCCACTATAAGAAATTAACAAGAACAAATAGAGAAAAATGCTTCTTTTCATCCCAAATTTACTAATTCTTAATTTTACGAAAGTATGAAAATTTTTCTATACAAAGATATTTTTATCGTACTTTTTGTAGCATATATTCATCTTTCCATTGATTATCAAACAGATACCAATCTTTTTTAATTCCAATAACCGTAAACCCTAACTTTTGAAACAGGTTTAAGCTAATTTGGTTGTCTTTCTGTATATTACAAAACACTTGATGAACAGATAGAATATTGAAACAATAATCCATTGCCAAGTTCATGGCATGTTTTGCAAAATGATTTCCTCTGTATTCCTTTTTGATTAGAATACCAATACCTATCCGGCGGTTAATCGGGTCGT
>JALTEO010000110.1 GCA_027073875.1 Bacteroidales bacterium | reverse complement strand
GATAAAGACAATATCCCAAAACCAAAGAAGATAAAAGAATTTCTAGACAGTTATGTCATTGGGCAAGACGAAGCCAAAAAATATATTTCCGTTGCCGTTTATAATCATTACAAACGAATTCTCAATAACCCTAAAAATGACTTTGAGATAGATAAATCCAATATCATTATGGTAGGCGAAACAGGAACAGGGAAAACACTATTGGCTCAAACCATTGCTAAATTTTTGGAAGTTCCTTTTGCCATTGTTGATGCAACAGTACTGACACAAGCCGGCTATGTAGGCGAAGATGTTGAATCTATCTTATCAAGACTATTGCAAGATGCCGACTACAATTTGGAAAAAGCGGAAAGAGGTATTGTATTTATTGATGAACTGGACAAGATTGCCCGCAAATCAGATAATCCATCCATTACCCGCGATGTATCGGGCGAAGGTGTTCAACAAGCACTTTTGAAATTATTGGAAGGAACCATTGTAAATGTTCCGCCGCAAGGTGGACGAAAACACCCCGAACAAAAATTTATCCAAGTCAACACCAAAAATATTTTGTTTATTGCAGGGGGTGCTTTTGACGGTATTGATAAAATCATTGCCCGCAGATTAAATACAAAAGCTGTCGGCTATACCGCATCAAAAGAAAATCAAAAAATCAATCAAGAAAATTTTCTGCAATACATTACGCATGAAGATATCAAGAAATACGGACTGATTCCTGAAATTATCGGTCGAATGCCGGTACTCTCCTACTTACATCCTCTGGATAAAAATGCATTAAAAGACATCCTGACAAAACCGAAAAATGCTTTAGTCAAACAATATAAAAAATTATTTGAAATGGATGGCGTAGAACTTATTTTTGAAAATGCTGTTTTAGATTTCATCGTAGAAGAATCTATTAAGCGAAAACTTGGTGCCCGTGGGCTACGAGCTATTAGCGAAATGATAATGAATGATGCCATGTTTGAAGTACCATCAAGCCGGAAAAAGAAATTTACGATTACACTAAAATATGCAAAAGAAAGATTATTGAAACATCCTGATGCACATAAACTGACAGCTTAACCTACTTTATTCATACACGAATGTAATGAATTGCGGGTAGCAAAGCAGAAAATTTCAATTTAGAAATACCTCTCACTTTAGACAAAATTAGTATTACTTAATCGTAGAAAATTCTATAAATTTTCCGGATTAAAACGAGTTCAGGATAACGCTCTCATTTTTTGGGATATTCAATGCTATATCCAACAAAATCACACTATAAACTAAGATAAAAACACAGTTGTTAACTTTTTTTGTCAAACAAAATTCTTGAACCTACTTGCACTTATGTTAGATAAACAATAAACCCGTCAGCATAACTACTGCCATCAAAAACTTGCGTATAAGCTTATAAGTAGTATTGTAAAACATCTACATTTATTTACATATTTTAATTTTCATGTCTAATTTAGCCAAATCAAATAAATACAAAATTATTATGGTAGATTTCAAATATCAAAATCCGTTTCCTGTGGGTGAAGATACCACAGAATACGAACTATTAACCAAAGACTTCGTTTCAACAACAGAAGTTGACGGACGCAAGATTTTAAAAATTGACCCAAAAGGTTTAGAATTTTTAGCTGAAAAAGCTGTCCACGATGTATCATTTTACCTTCGTCCTGCACACTTGGAGAAACTGGCAAAAATTCTTGATGACCCCGAGGCATCAGATAATGAAAAATTTGTTGCCTACAATTTATTGCAAAATTCCGTAGTAGCAGCCGAAGGCGTTCTTCCTACCTGTCAAGATACGGGAACAGCCATCATTATGGGTAAAAAAGGAGAAGATGTCTATACCGGTGTTGACGATGCCGAATATTTTGCAAAAGGTGTTTTTAACACTTATCAAAAAGACAATCTGCGGCTCTCACAAATTGCTCCGCTGAGTATGTTTGAAGAAAAAAACACTTTTACCAACCTGCCTGCACAAATTGAACTTTACACCAAACCGGGTAATTCTTACGATTTCCTAATTATTACCAAAGGTGGTGGTTCTGCCAATAAATCATACCTCTACCAAAAAACAAAGGCATTACTCACCGAAGAAAATTTAGATGCATTCATTCGTGAAAAACTACAGGAAATCGGAACAGCTGCTTGTCCGCCTTATCATTTGGCATTAGTCATTGGTGGCACTTCCGCCGAAATGACACTGAAAGTTGTTAAATTAGCTTCAGCAGGTTATTACGATAACTTACCTACTACAGGTAACGAATTTGGTCGTGCTTTCCGCGATTTGGAATGGGAAAAACGCGTACTGAAAATTGCACAGGATTCCGGTATCGGTGCACAATTTGGCGGAAAATATTTTGCTCATGATGTTCGTGTTATTCGACTCTCGCGACATGCCGCTTCCAACCCTGTTGGACTGGGTGTTAGTTGCAGTGCCGACCGTAACATTAAAGCCAAAATTACTGCCGATGGTATTTTTATCGAAAAAATGGAGAAAAATCCTGCCCGTCTCTTACCGGCAGAAGAACCGAAATTAGCTCCGGCAGTTGAGATTGATTTGAATCAACCTATGGAAAAAATTCTGGCAGAACTAACAAAACATCCGATTAAAACACGATTAAGTTTGACAGGGACATTGATTGTCGCCCGCGATATGGCACATGCCAAAATTAAAGAAATGATTGATAATGGTGAGCCAATGCCCGACTATTTCAAAAATCATCCTATTTATTACGCAGGACCGGCAAAAACACCGGAAGGAATGCCTTCGGGAAGTTTCGGACCTACCACAGCCAGCCGTATGGATCCTTATGTTGGACCATTTCAGGCAAAAGGTGGCAGCATGGTTATGTTAGCAAAAGGAAACCGCTCGCCACAAGTTAAAGAAGCCTGTCAGAAATATGGCGGTTTCTATCTTGGCTCCATAGGCGGACCGGCAGCTATTTTAGCTAAAGCCAATATTAAATCGGTAGAAACAGTTGCCTTCCCTGAATATGGAATGGAAGCAATTCGTAAAATTGAAGTTGAAAACTTCCCTGCATTCATCATGACTGATGATAAAGGAAATGATTTCTTTGAAGAAATCAATAAATAAAATTTCTTAATACTCCAAAAT
>JALTEO010000109.1 GCA_027073875.1 Bacteroidales bacterium | reverse complement strand
ACTCACTTTTGCTTTTAGAATAGATGTAATGCTTGATTAGAGAAATTAGAATAACCCTTTACTTCAATTAAATTTTTCTTAAACTGCTCTGCGAGTTCAATGTTCGTTTTTGCAACAATATCAATTACTAAATATGGACCTCTCCATGTATGATCTCCATCAGTAATTTGAACAACATGCATTGTTAGGTCAAATACCTCTCTGGCATAAGCTTCTTTTTCTTTATCATCAACCCAGTTATTCGTCCAAATTATATCAAAAGCATCAGTCAATAAATAACTTACAATTGTGTCTTTATGCCATCCATGTCTTAATATTCCTTCAATTATTCCTTTCTCAAAGTATGAAATTGCTTTTTGATTATCAATTTTTGAAAAAAACATACTTAGATCAAAACATCTATCGACATAAGAAGGAAAATCATCGTTCCAATTACTTAATTCTTCCTCAATTGGAAATAAATCACTTTTACTTACTATTTTAGGAAATCTACTTGGAATTAAACGATTTAACTGCAAGAAAAAGCTAAACGGAATAATATTGTTTTTTTCTTTAATTTTGAAAAAAAATCCTTAGATGAGAAAGGTCTTATTTTTGGTATTTTTAGCATTTCTATTACTCGTTAGTTGTAGTAAAGATAGGAATAAGTTGTTGTTTTCCGGACAGGTTTATTCGCCTAATGAAAGTAAGAATCTTTCGGGCATTACGGTTGAATTACGGGCACAACTTATTGAGTCAGGGACTTATAATAGCAACTATCAATTGCTTCAAAAGGTAACAACCGATGGTGGAGGTAAATATAGTATTACTAATGATAATGTGCGTGCCAGCTCTTTTAAAATTACGGCTTATTCCGATAATTATATCCCTTCCGAAACAACCATAAGCTCTGATTTAGTAAGTGTAGGCGAAACATATCAAAAGAATTTCAATATTTATCCTAAGGCATATTTAAACATATATGTAAAAAATGTTGCTCCTGCAAATTCTACTGACGAGATTACCATTAGCGTTATTCATTCTTCGCCCGATTGTGATATTTGCAGCGATATTTCTAACCTTGTCTTAAAAGGAGATACAATTAATGACACTTTAATCTGTTTGGTTTACGGTAATCAGACTATTACGGTAAACTATACGCTTAATACCAATTCCGGAGTCAGTCAACATTCTCATGATGAATATTGTCCGGCATTTGAAACAAAAGAATTTTCAATTAATTACTAATTCGGTATTTTATTGTTAATGCGAAGATATTGAGTTTTTTAACATGTCTAATCATTAGTTTGCCATAGAAAAATACCAACATGTAGGTATTGAGCTGCCTGAACATATGGATTAATTTTGTGTTACTAAATAAACTTAAAAGAGATGAAAACTGTAAAATATTTTGTAACAGAAGAATGTATCGGTTGTCAGGCATGTGTAGGTGTTGCCGGAGACAATTTTGATATGAACGGGAATAAAGCATTTGTAAAAGTTCAGCCTAAAACCGATGAGGATATTAAAAATTGTAATGAGGCATTAGATGTTTGTCCCGTTAATGCAATTACAAAACAAGAAGGAAACATTGGTGCTACCATAAAGCCAATTTTATCAACTGCAAATATTAAGGAAACGCTTGATAAATATCCTGATTTAAAAGAAATTTTGGTAAAACTATCACCTAAATTTAAAAAATTGCAGAAACCTGCATTATATAATACTTTAGCACGATTTGCTTCGTTTAAAGATGCGGCAAAGCTAACCGGTGTATCGGTTTGTGAGATTTTACATACAATAAATGAATATTTAGGAGTTGCTGATGAACTTATTAAAGATGCTCCGGAATGTATTTCAGCCAATACCAAAGAACAAAATTTTGAAGGCGAAGAAATTTCGTGGGAAGAAAGCAATGAACGATACATATTGAACGAAGACACTTTACCCGAGATTGTGCAGAAAGTTAATGAACTAAAACCTCAGGAAAATATAGTAGTTATTGATGTTGAAATACCTCACGCATTGTTGAAAACAGTGGAAGGACTTGGGCTTAAATATAATGTTGAGAAAGGCAGGGAATACCGTATTTCAATATTTAATCCTAAAGCGGAAAAAGTTGTCCATTGGTATGACCGTAAGGAGGATTTTGATATACTTGATGTTCGCCATATGACTACCGATCCTTTCGATATTATTATCAAAAAAGCATATGAAACGGAAGAAGACGATGGATTTAGACTAATCCAACGATTTGAGCCAATTCCTATTATAAATATGCTTTCGGAGATGGGATTTGAACATTATTCAGAAATTATTTCGGAGCAAGAAGTTCATGTTTTCTTTCATAAGAAATTAATAGAACGCGATGCTGATGAAAAAGATGACAAGAAAAAACCAGATGTCATAATACAATCGGCAACACCCGTTGCATATCCTGTAATCATGCGACTTTTGCAGTCTGACAAAATACGAAAAGCCGTGAATATTAAAGAACTTAAGGTTTGGGAAGAAACCGAAAAACACCTTGGATGGATTGTGAACGGGAAAGCCGACATTAGTTTTTCAGCACTCATAACATCATCTAAATTAAAAGAGAACGATGTAAAAGTGCCGGCACTTTTTGTCTGGGATAACTTTAGTATTTTAACGCGTGGCTACAAAGCCGAAAAGCTTGAAGATTTAATAGGACACGATATTGAAACACCATTATTTGCCGAAGCACCTCCTGCTAAAATTACTAAATATGTTATTGAAGCAAAAGGTTTAAACTATGACGATTTTTCATTTAAATACGGTGAGCCATTTGGTCGTCCCGAAGAAATCTTTATGAATTTCGTCAGAGGAGACTCTGATACGGTTATTTTGCGTGAACCGGAAGCCAGCTATGCCATTAAAACAATGGAAAAAATGGGCGAACCGGTTTCTGTAATATCTTACAACAAGATTTGGAACGAAATTAACGATGGTTTTGGAAGTTTTCCCAATGCAGGGATAGTGTTTAAAGGTGAGTTTGTGCGGAATCATCCGGAAATTACACAAGTAGTTTTAGATGAATTGAAAGAAGCCATTAAATGGGTAAACGAAAATAAAACAGATTCGGCAAATCTTTCGTTTGATATGATGCGTCAACCACCGG
>JALTEO010000108.1 GCA_027073875.1 Bacteroidales bacterium | reverse complement strand
AATAGAAAAAATCTTTTAAAAAGAAATCTTTTGTAATAACCCATTATGACTGCAAGATTCCTTTTCAAAATCTTAATCCCTATTTGTTTTCTGTGATTCATTTATTATGTCGAACTCAGGTTAATAACCTGAGTTAATAGCTGTGTGAAGTTAATGGTAGAAAATTACAAATACATCGGTTAAATCTACCGGTACTCAAATTGCAGTCTAACAATTATCCTATTTTTTAAAAATCCGTATATCTTTGCACAATCTTATAAGCTTGTTATGGTTGGAAAAAAAATTAATGTCAGCGTTACATCAGAAATAGGACAACTGGAAGCAGTTGTTGTGCATACCCCCGGATTGGAAGTAGAAAATATGACACCGGAGAATATAGAACACGCCCTCTATGGTGATATTTTAAATTTATCTTTTCTGAAAAAAGAATATGCAGAATTTAAAAGTGTTTTAAATAAACATACCAAAACTTTTGAAGTGCGGGAGCTTCTTGCCGATGTCCTTAAAGATGAAAAGGTTAAAGCCAATCTAATTGCTGACATTTTTGAAAAAGAAGCCATTGAGGACAATCAGGATTTTTTGATTCAAATGGAAGAACAACAACTTTCCACTATCCTGATTGAAGGATTAAAAATGAACAAAGACACTTTAACTAAATTCTTGAACAAAGACTTTTTCTTACTAAATCCTTTATACAACTTACTATATACCAGAGATATTGCCATTGCACACCATCATCATATTTTAACAGGACAAATGGCCAATAAGGTCAGGGAACGGGAAGCAAAAATAATGGAAACTATTTTTAATTTTCATCCGCATTTCAATACCACAATTGTTCATCCGGAAAATAAAATATCAAATCAGGGAAAAATCACTTATGAAGGTGGTGACATTTTAATTGCCCGCCAAGATATTACCATCATAGGGATGGGTGCCCGTACCAATTCTCAAGGTATTGATTTTATTATCAATCAGTTATTGCTTGATAAAGAGAAACATCATATTATTGTTCAAGAACTGCCCACCAATTTAGAATCTTATATTCACCTCGATATGGTTTTCACACTGCTAAGCCAAACCGAGTGTATGGTTTTTGAACCAATCATATTACACCCCAACCGTTTTCGTACCATTCATATCTCCACCGAAAACGGAAAAATAAATAAAATAGAAACCGTGGATAATATCTTGTCTGTTCTAAAAACACTTGGTATGGAATTAAAACCCATTCTTTGTGGTGGTACAGCTACTCATGTCCAAGAACGCGAGCAATGGCATTCGGGAGCTAATTTCTTTGCTTTGGCACCGGGGAAAATCATAGGATACGAAAGAAACATCCATACGATAGAAGCACTTAACCAAAATGGGTTTGAGGTACTAAAAGCCCAAGATATTAACAACGGAAAAATCGACATTAAAGACTATCAGAAATATGTTGTTACCATTAAAGGGGCAGAATTATCAAGAGGTGGCGGTGGTGCACGATGTATGACAATGCCCATAAGTCGCAAACAAGTGGACTGGAAGAATTAACTTTTTACAAATTTAATAACCTTTATCGCTTTTTCTGACCTTATTTCTATAAAATAAATACCCTGTTTCAAACCGGAAACATCGATACTATTTTGATTTGACATTATTCGGTATTTTGCTATCTCCGTTCCGGAAATATCCATAAGTTTAACACTGTTTATCAATAAATTATCCGGTAAGTTAAGTCTATCTTTAACAGGATTCGGATAAATTTTTACATTTTCTTCTGCTATCAGCACAGCATCGCTTTTTGCAAGCGTTGTCAAATCAATTTTCTGAAAAAAGATATTTAGTTTTCCTGTCCGTGGATCGCCCCATACTGCATTAAGTGTATCGTTTGCTATTTTAACACACATAAAATCATTTCCGTTGTATGCCAATATGGTATCGTAAGGAATAATGCTATCTGTCAATGTAAAATTGGGTGAAAATCTGGTAGAATCTTTATCCCTGAACGCTGCATAAATCTCTGAGGCAGTAGTATATGTAGAGTCGGTTCCGTTTCTTCTGTCACGCCATGCCACCACCAAGTCGCCATCGGAATCAAAATCCGCCCACATCAAATCTTGCATACGGTTATTTCCGGTTAAATCATCATTAATACGAACAGGTTCTGACCAAGAAATTCCGGCATTAAAGCTTTCGCACATAAAAACATCAATATCTCCATAAGTATTGTCAAAATAAAAAAAAGCTAAATGGTTAGCATCCGAAGGGTCACATCGTAAAAGATAGCCCAGTTTTGCAAGCGTATCGGACACGCCATGATCTGACTGAAAAACAGTATGGTAAGAAAAGCTGTTCCCTCCGTCATCAGTTGATGCTAAAATATATTGGACATAAGCACTTTGTGAGGGGACATAGCTTGGATAAACAGCATAAAAAACACCGGAAGATGAAATACTATTAGTTGCCATTGGTTGTTGAATGTAATCTCCCGATAACCATCCTGCAGTATCTAAATATTGCCATGACTGAAACGAATTACCGCCATCAGTTGAAATAGTCAAATATGGATGATAGGGAGGAGAAATCTGTCCGAAAACTGTTGGAGGCATAGAATTAATATAAATGTTTCCATTGGTAGAAGCACTTGAGCAATCAACACTTATCCAAGGGCGGTCAATAGGATATTTCCCCGTATCAGAATGGGCATCAATAACTTCTACCGGAGTTGACCACGATAATCCACCATCCTGTGATTTTACAAGATAAACACCACCGGAATCAATATTGGTATTGTAGTCAACATACGATAAAAAAACGGTTCCGTTATTATCAAAACCAAGCGATGGGTCGGCAGAACCAAATTGAGAATTTGCATGTGAAATAATATTTGTTGAACTCCATGACCGACCACCATCAAAAGTAACTTTTGTTTTAATATCAATTGGAGGCGAAGAAAGATATCCCATCCATGCAACTATCATATGCGATGAATTAACAGGGTCAATAGCTAAATACGGTTCGCCGTCAAAGATATGCCCATTAGAAATATTTACATTTTGTGAAATACCGATTATTGAATAAATAATAATTAAGCAGGATAATAAAATCTTTCTCATTGTTTTTTTTACAAAGTTAAACAT
>JALTEO010000107.1 GCA_027073875.1 Bacteroidales bacterium | reverse complement strand
AGGTATCGCCGTATATGGTCATGAATGAGTTTTATTTTAATACCTATTTTACTTACGGCTTGTCAGATAAAGTAAATCTTTATACGGTAATTCCTATTGCCGATATTCATCATTATTCGCCCATGGGCATTCAAAAAGGTGTTGGCTTCGGTGATGCACAATTGGGTGCTACTTACCAAATTACAAATGCCGATACGGGAAAGAACTTTCTTTCCGCCGAACTGAAAACAACTTTCCCTACGGGCAAAACGGATTACAGTATGCAAGATTACCCCACAGGACTCGGCTCATTCCGGTTTATGGCTGCCATCAACGGATTGACAAAACTTACCCGTTGCAATTTATGGTACACCGGCTATTATGAGTATCGCACCAATCATTCGGGAATAACCGCAGGCGACGAGACAGGTTTGTTCGTAACGCTCCAAAAACCGTTTAACTTCAGTGTCGGCAAGTTCGGAATTGAATACGGACTGAACGGTTACTATAATTTCAGCGACAGTAAATCCGGTGTTGAAATTCCAAATACACAAGATTATGCCGTTAATCTTTATGCCGGCGGTTGGTATCGCTACCTTGAAAAAGTTTATATCCGCTTTGGCGTGCCTTATACCGTTTACCAAAATGCCGCTTGGTTGACCAGATACCAAGTTATGCTCCAACTTGATTTTCTTTTAAACTAAAAATCAAAACTATGCACAACATATTAATTCCCATTGATCCGTCGGATTATACCAAGACAGCTTATCAATATGTGTTGAAAATTGCTTCACATAATGAGATAACTGTTGAAGGACTTGCCATTATTGATAATCTGAATCTGGCAGAAGCTGTCTCCACTTTTGTCCCGTTGCCATTGGGTAATGAAGAACATTTACAGCAAGAGGAAATATTGATGAAAGATGCCAAAAAGAAAGCCAGAAAAGAAATCAAAAATTTTAAAAAACTGTGTGAAACAAACGGTTTAGAGTGCAACAGTAAACTAATGGTGGGGCGTCCTGATTTTGTGATTGAGGAAGCAGGGAAATATACGGATTTAGTCGTCATCGGCATGCGTAATTTCTTTCACTTTGAAACTTCCGACTCGCCGGAGAAAACGGTCTCGAAAATTATACACTACTCACAAGCACCCGTATTGATGGTGCCTAAGGAATTTAAGTCGGTCAATAAGGTTTTGATTGCCTTTGATGGTAGTAACCCTTCGGTGAAAGCCGCCCGTGAGTTTGCAAAAATTGCATGGAACAAAACCTACGAGATAACTCTCTTGGTGAGCCACAGTAGCCGTTCGCAAGGCGATGAAATGTTGGAAAAACTTGAAAATTATTTAACCAAACATACTAATGCCAAAATTGAAAGACAGTATTCCGACAAAAATATTATCTCCGTATATGATGATCAATTTGCCGGGAATGTCGATTTGGTAGTTTGCGGTATGCACTCCCAAAATATCTTACAAAAATTGTTTGTCGGGTCATTTCCCGAACATCTGATTAACGCCAATAATGTGCCTGTTCTGGTTGCACAATAAATTTACAGAAGTAATGGGAATAAATTATTTGTAATAAAATTAAAAGTTTAAATAAAAATATGAATAGTATGAAGAAAATAGCAGTATTCTTTTTTTCGGCAATGATTCTTGCTGTTGTGGTAAGCTCCTGCAAGACAAAGAAAGACAACGAAAAAAATCCGGTCTTTCAGGGATATATTGAAAATACGCAGGTCAATGTTACGACACGGATGCCCGGGCGTATCGAGAAAATCTTTGTGGATGAAGGTGATACGCTTAAAGAAGGCGATACCGTTGCCATTTTGGATACCCGCGTTTTGAAAGCTAAACGGGAAGCTTTACTTGCCAAATTGAAAAACATAGAAGTCAATAAACAACGGCTGGAAGAACTCTATAAAGCCGGAGCTGTTCCGCAACAAAAATTGGACGAAATCAATACCGGTTACGATATGCTGAATGCTAACCTGAAAGCCCTCGAAATTAATATTGAGGATATGACCATCCGTGCACCGATGGATGGTATTGTCAATGTAAAAGTTTTGGAACCAAACCAGATGATGCCTCCCGGAATGCCGGTAGTTATAGAAACCGACCCGAAAGGAACCTGGGCTCGTTTTGGCATCCCCGAAACATACCTTGACCAAATCAACTTGGGCGATACTTTCGAACTGGCAACCAATAGCAAGGACTTAAAACTCAAAACCAAAGTGATACAGATATTACCCATGGCAAACTTTGCCACTCATACGCCAACAACCCTTCGTGACGAAAGGGATGTCAGAACTTTTGATGTAAAAATGCTTATTCTGAACAATCAAATGAAATGCAAACCGGGCATATCGGTTTATCTCACCTTAAAACCCGAAAAAGCAGAGAACCATGAAACCCATTAAGCTGATTCTGACCATTATCCTGAGAACAGTGTTGATATCTTTGGCACTGATTCTTTTCTTCAGTATGATGGCGGGGATGTATTACAAAAGCAGCCCGACAAAAATAAGGGTGGTAATTTTGGACCAAGACCATTCACCACTAAGCAGGTCTATCATCTATAACATCAAGCAATCACAGTTTTTCAATGTAACACAACAAGCTTACGACTATCTTAATTTACAGAAACTAGTGGATAATGATTCGGTGGATGTAGGCGTTGTTATTCCGGGGCATGCCTATAAAGATATCCTGAATAAACGCAATGTATCGTTACTTACAATTCTGAACGGAACTGCAAATCCCATTGTTCCGAAAATCTCACTCATGATGCTCAATAAAATTGTGATGACGCTGAATATGCAGATGAGCATGAGGATGCGGGTAGAAGAATTGGGGACAATGCCTAATACCAGACATCCGAAAAATCCGTTGTTGATGGTCCACGAGCGGGTTTTTTATTCTCCGGCGTTATCGATGGAATCGTCTATGTTGCCGGCATTTATGGGCTTAGCCATGCAGATTGTTTCCATGCTGATAGTGTTATTTGCCGTGATGGCAAACCTGAAACTGATTCGCCAAAAAGCAGCTTATATCAACTTGCCACGACAGTTGCCCATAAAAGCACTTGTGCCACCTTTTATCATTAGTTGGCTAATTGTTTCCACTGCCATTTCCGTGGCATTTTTCACCACCATGCATTTGTTCCATGT
>JALTEO010000106.1 GCA_027073875.1 Bacteroidales bacterium | reverse complement strand
GTTGAGCGCGATGTTGAGATAAAGCACACGTTTGATGCCTATGTTCCGGATGACTATGCCAAAAGTGAGGGAAAGGTTGAGATATACAAAAGACTGTCTCAGGCCAAGACACGCGAGGAATTAGAGGAGCTAAAGAGGGAGTTTCAGGATAGGTTCGGTGATATACCTTCGCCGGTTGAGAATTTGTTTATGATTGTTGATTTGAAGATACTGTCCAAGCGTGCTTATGTCAAAAAGTTGAACCTTTCTAACCGTGGCGTCGTTGTTGAGTTTTATGTGGATGCTTTAATCGATACGGATAAGCTGATAGAGGTGGTGAATGAAAATAAGGGTAGATTTTTGTCCGAAACGACGGTGTTTTTTGGACTATTGGGTAAGAGTCTAAAACAGATATACGCCAACTTGATCTGTATATTTTCCAAGATCTCCAAATAAAAAAGCGCCGCGCGGCGGCGCCGTGTTCAACAGGGCTCTCTCGGGCGAGAGAACAGGGGGGAGGCCCCACCTAAGGGGGAGTGAGGCAACAACCTTTGTTTACAGCTTAATTTTACATTATTTTATCATAATTGCAAGTGAAAAATTATCTATGTTTAACTTGTTTTTAATGTATTAATTGTATTAAATATATGACAATTTAATATATAAGATAGGGTTTTAAAAAGATTATCAGGTTTTGTAGTATTGCTTGTTTTAACGAGCTCATTTATTTTGTTTAGCTCATCTTTATTGCTAATTTGATAGACTAAGTTATGCTTTTTTAAGAGTGTAACCTCTTCCTTAAAACTTTCCATGTATGGCCCGCATATAGTTAGATTGTTGTAAAAAACTGGCTCTATAGGATTATGGCCTTTTAAGTTTTCGTGAAAACTGCCACCGATGATAGATACGTTTGAAAACGAGTAAATTTTTTCTAACTCGCCCATTGTGTCAAGAATTAACAGAGAATTTGCAACTTTTTTCTCACTTCTTCTTATGTAGAATGTCTTATTTTTACTGAGGTAGCTTTCAAAAAGTTTGAGATCTTCAAGATGGCGAGGAGCCAAAATGATAAAAAAGTCGTTTTTTAGGTTGGAAATTATTTCTAAAACAGTATTCAATTCTTCTTTGTGAAAGCTTGCAAGTGTTAAGATTGGTTTGTTTGTTTTTATTAAGAAATCCTCTTTTGAGGATATCTCTTTGTTTTTTTTGTTAAAAGCACAGGATTTAATATTGCCACATACTATGACTCTGTCGTTAAAATATCTATACCTTTTTGCGTCGGTTTTTGACTTTGCTATGATTAAGTCAAAGCTTCCTATGGTTTTTTTAAATAAAAAGCCAAATTTTTTATATGATTTAAAACTATTTTCTGACATTCTCGCGTTAAAAAGTATTATTCTTACATTATTTTTTTTAAGCGTATAAATGTAGGAAGGCCAAATTTCTGTTTCAAAGAATAGGGCAATTTTTGGTGGGTTTGGTAGTGCTCTCTTGTGTATAAAAATCAAATCTATAGGCATAAGAAATGTGTCCTTTTTGTCTGAAAATTTATGTGCTGTGTCGGTAAATACACTAATTACAGCTTCAGATTTTAGGCCTTTTTCAAACTCGTTTAAAAGCGAAAGAACGGTTTTTATTTCACCGAAGCTTGATGCATGAATGAGAAAATAGTTGCTTTTGCTGATTGGTTTTGGAAAGAATCTATCCAAAAAGTGATATCTATACCTTTTATTTGTTGCGGCTTTAATCAATAAAAATGGTAAGAAAAATAGTAAGAGTAGTGTTAATAAAACGTTATAGACTACTATCATCGGCTACTTGGATTTTGTAGAGTTTTCTGTAATATTCGCAACGCTCGAGAAGTTCCTTGTGTTTACCTTGATCAACTATCGTGCCGTTTTTCATGACTACAATTTTATCCGCATTCACAGCAGTTGAGATTCTATGCGCTGCCATGATTACTGTTCTATTTTTCATTAGGTTATTCAAAGCCTTTTGGACAATCTGTTCGCTCTCTAAGTCAAGTGCGCTTGTTGCCTCATCGAGTATCAATATATCTGGATTTTTAACCAATGCCCTTGCTATGGCAATTCTTTGGCGTTCCCCACCAGATAGAATAACACCTTGTTCGCCGAGGTTTGTGTCGTAACCATTCTTTAACTTCATTATAAAATCATGAGCGTAAGCATCTTTTGCGGCTTCGATTATCTCGTCCATTGAAAGATCATCTCTACCGTACGCTATGTTTTCCCTTACCGTTTTCGCAAAGAGCAGCACCCTTTGTGAAACGATGGCAATTTTTTTTCTCAAACTCTTTAGGTCAAACTCTTTTAAGTTTATGTCATCAATTGTTATTTGTCCTTCTGCGGGGTCATAAAATCTGGGTATAAGTTCTAAAATAGTGCTTTTACCGCCACCGCTTTCGCCAACCAAAGCCATAACAGACTTTGCTGGTATTTCCAAATTTATATCCTTGAGCACGGTTTTGTTCTTGTCATCTTCATAAGAAAAAAACACATGTTCAAACTCAATTTTTTCTTTAACGCCGGAAAATTTCTTACTTCCAGAATATTTTTCCTTTTCCGCATCTATAATTTCAAAGATCCTTTCCATTGATGCAATGGATGTATTGATGTTGTTATTTGCCTTTGCGACGGTTTTGAAAGGCCTATAGAGCATAAAGAGTGCAGCCATAAATGAGAAGAAACCACCGACGGTCAGTATTCCTTTAAACACGATGTATCCGCCAATCCAGATGAGGAGTGCCACGCCAATCGAGCCGATGAACTCCATTAAGGGGCTTGTTGCCTCGTCTATCTTTATTGCCTCTAATTTTATATTCAACAGTTCATCGCTTTTTGCCTTGAATTCCTCGATTTCCCTTTTCTCTGTGGAGAATGCCTTGATGAGCTTTAGGTTGGTTAGGGATTCCTGCATCTTTGTGGTTAAAGTTGCTATCGAAATCTGTCTCTTTCGGCCAATTTTCTTCATCTTCCTGCCGAAGTGCACGACGGGGTATGCTGCAATGGGGAACACAACCGTTGCAATTAAAGCGAGCATCCAATTGTTCACGTATAGAACTACAAGCAAGCCAATGATGGTAAAGCTTTCCCTGATTGTATTCGGTATTACATTGGCGATACTGTCCTGCACCTGTTCTGTGTCGTTTAACAATCGGGATGTTA
>JALTEO010000105.1 GCA_027073875.1 Bacteroidales bacterium | reverse complement strand
GTATGGTATTAAAATTATAGTAAGCACCGGTAAAAATATTTGCAAAAACTGTATGTTTATCATTCACTTCCGGTTTCGTCTGTAAGCTGTCATTTTGCGAGAAGATATTAAAGGATACTGACAATAGAATAAACAAAGAGAATATTAATTTCATAATCTTATTTTTTGTTGATGGCAAATGATAAAATTACACCTAAAACAATTCCTAAAACTGCCGCAAATATTATTCGATATTCTGATGGCATTAAAAAGGTTATGGTGTGAGCCGGAATCCAAAAAAACGGTATTGTCTTTTTAAAGACAAAATTCCATTGAACTTCCCAGTTGAGGTTCGGAAAAATCTTTTTAAATTGTATGGGTCTGAAAAATCCTGATAAAGTTCCTTTGTTTTCAATAATGTGTGTATCGGTAATTTTATGAAGCGTCATAAAAACAGGTGCAAAAATTAAGTTCATTACTGTGCTGATGGCAAAAGCAGTTAGTATCCTGATGTTCCCTAAACCTTGTGCTTGTGCATCAAAAAAACTGTTTGCTTTCATTGATGCTACAGCGTCTTTAACAAAAAATAATTTCTCTAACATAACCGGAACGCCCACTGCAAATATCACAAAAACAATTTTGATAGATACACCTAAGATTCCCCAGACAATTGCTCTTGGCAATAACCCAAATCCTTGATAATTGTATATTCCTTTTGATATTCTTAATCCTAAACTCTCGCCAAGAGTTGCTAAAATTGCAAATTTTATAAAACTTGATAAATACCAATATTGGGGATTAAAAATAGCGTGATGATAGTTTTCTAAAAAGTTGAATGGTAAAAACGACAATATTATTATTGCTGTTATTAGGATAAAAACTAAATCTTTTTTTTTCATTTTTTGTTATGTCTTTGTGGTGGTTTGCCTGTAAACAGAGGGTGTAAGTAATACTGATTATGCACTATGATGTTCGTGAAATTTTTTCAATCTGTATTCCAAGTCAGCAAATTGGTCTTCTGAAGTTTGTGAGACACACGCTCTTATCCCTTCTAATCTTTTGCTCCCTGTAATTTTTAGTGATATTGCACTAATACCATAATAAATTAATGCTTCAATTAATTCATCACCTGTAAATCCGGGATAGGAGATTGTAAAATAAAATCCATCGGCCAATGGTTTATCTTCATCTTTGTCATAAACAATTTTAAACCCGTTGTCTGTAAATAATTTTTTCATTACTGCGGCTCGTTTACCGTAAATTTTTATGTCGTCAACAAAATTGTATGTGCCTTCGTTTTCAGCTTTCAGCATAGCATATAATCCGTATTGTGCCGAATGTGCAGTCCCTGATGATAAAGAATATAATATTTTGTAAATCATATTATATCCAAACAACGGGTTACCGAATTTCTCGCCTAAGGCAGGGTATTCTTTTTTGTAAAGTTTATCCGAAATAACAAGCATACCAATTCTTTGACCTGCATAACTAAATGATTTTGAGCTTGAAATAAGCAGAATCCAGTTGTCGGTATAGTTTGCAACTGTTGGTTGATAGGGTGGTTCGCCCGGTTTAGAATAATCTTTGCGGAAGTCCATAGCAAAATAAGCTAAATCTTCAACAACAATTACATCATACTTATTTGCCATTTCACCAATTATCTTCAATTCAGTATCGGTAAAACATATCCACGAAGGATTATTAGGATTTGAATATAAGATAGTTGCAATTTCACCTGTCGATAAGTATTCTTCTAATTTTCCTCTTAAAGCTTCGCCTCTGTAGTTATATACATCAAAAGTTTCATATTTTAAATCCAAGACATCGCATTGTTGTTTTTGAACCGGAAATCCGGGGTCGATAAATAAAGTCTTATTTTTAGTTTTACTTAACTTGCTTGTCATCAGGAATGTTGCAAATCCGCCTTGCATTGAGCCAACGGTAGGGATACAACCGTTCCGGTCAACTTCTATGTTTAAGAAGTTTTTTACAAATTTAACGATCTCATCTTTTAGTTGAGGAACACCATCAATCATTGGGTATTTTGAGGCAACCCCTTTTTTTAATGCTTCAATCTCGGCGTTTGTTCCTATCTCGGGAGGCATGAGCCCGGGAACTCCCATCTCCATTCTAATAAATTTATCTCCGGTTTCTGTTTCTATTTCGTTTACCAATTTTACAATTTCACGGATCGAAGCAGTCCCGATATTTTTTAGACCGCTTTCTTTCATTTTTCTCTCCACAACCGCCTTATTTATAGGCGTATTTTTTACTTTTATATCTAACATTGTATTAATATTTGTGAACAAAAATAAAACAATTTATTGTTAATTGAGTGGGTTGAGATTTTAATTTTTCATCAAAACATTCTATCCCATCTGATTTTAGATGAGTCTTTGTTTTTTTCTATTGACAGCCAAATGGTTGATGCTTTGCCTACAATATGACTCTCCGGTAGAAATCCCCAGTAGCGAGAGTCTTTTGCCATTTCACGATTATCGTCCATTACAAAATAATAGTCTTGCTTAAAGGTGTAGCTGTCTGCAACTTCATTATTGATAAGGATTTGTTTTTGTTTTACATCAATTTGCAAATCATTATTTTCGTAGTTGGTAATTATTTCCCGGTAGGCGTCAATATTTTTAAGTGTCAGGTTTACGGTTTGTCCTTTTTTGGGGATAACCACGGTGCCGAAATAGTCTTTGTTCCAACCGATAGTTTTACTGTTTTCAGGGAAGCAGAGTGTGGAATTATAGCCCCAAAAATCGGAAACTTTCTGAATGTATTTGATATAAGGAATTGTTTTGAGTTGATTTGCCAAATTGGGTGTGATATAGAATTCGTAAATACCCATATCGGCAATAAGTTTACCCCTAATATGTAAGCTGTCCAAAAAGTGTTGGCTGAAAAAAGTGCCATCGGTGGTAATACGGTAATGTAAAATGGCAAATGCAGAATCGTTGGTTGCTTTGCCGTTAATAAAAACGACTTTGTCTTTGATTTGTAGTGTGTCGCCCGGCAGGGCAATGCACCGCGAGATATTTAGAGGTTTTAGGTCAGCACCTACATCATACATATTGGGATAGTTGAAAACCAAAATATCGTTACGATTAATCTTTCCGAATTTTAATCGCATATATGGAAACCGAAAGATATCGACATAAGATTTAATATTAAGGAAAGGGATAAAAT
>JALTEO010000104.1 GCA_027073875.1 Bacteroidales bacterium | reverse complement strand
ATTAAATTTCTTAATATCTACGGAATCAATTTTTTGAGCATTTTCATTGAAAATGCTAATGTAATTTGTATAAATATGGTGATAGAAATAAAGAAAGTATTTATCTCCTTTATTAAAAATACCCTCATTTATTCTTGCTGTATTATAACCTATATCAAATACCAACTCTTTTGTTGGTGTTTTTTGTAAAATATCAGACTCCTTTTTTTTTGTTTTAATATTGCACGAAAACAATAATAGCAACGATAATAATATTGGTACTGTATATTTTGTCTTTTTCATTTCATACTCATTTTAAAAATATTAAATTAAACTTCCGTAAACTCTTTTGGATTGCAAATTATCTAAAAGAACACAAGTAAATAATCCATCACCACTTTATATCTCCTTAATATTGTTTTATGTAGTTGATTTTAGAGACTCTTAACAACTTTCTTAACGACAACCCTACCATCATCATTTTTAAACATAAACATATAGATACCGTTACTAAATTTCCCCAAAGAAATTGTGTTCTGTTTAATTTCAAACGATTGTTTTTCTCCTTTCATATCCACAATCTCTACTAACTCATAAGTATCCGGCATTTGAATATGAACAATATCTGTTGTAGGATTTGGGAAAATCGCAAGTAGATTATTGTCAATTAACGGATTATGATTAGACATAAATTGAGTTGCTTTTGTAATATTTGCAGAAAAAATCCCGTTGCCGTGAGTGCCAACTACAAGTAAACCATCCGTTTGCCGATAAGTCATTGTTTCTACCACATTATTGCCAATAGTTGTCGTACCTATATGAGTCCAAACAGTCTCAGTGCCCTGAACATTATTTGTAGCATATAACCCTGTACTTGTTCCGACTAAATATATTTTCCCATCAGGAAAAGATAAAATAGCACCACAACGCACAGAAGGACCATTCCCGGCACCACTGGAATATTGCTCCAAATTCCCGGAAATATCTACCCAAGTTACACCACTATCACATGTGTAATAAATACTTTTCACAGAATAATTGGAAAAAATTAACATCAGCTCATTACCATCATCAGGATTTAAAGCAATGTCATTCATATAACCATTTGGAAACGATGTGCTTGAAATCATTTCAGGTGTATTAAATACGGTATTTGCTTCGGTTACACGATATAATCGCCGGTTATTGGTGCCATAATAAAGAATATGAGCAGGTTTTTTTGAAATTTTAATTGTAGAAATATAAGCACCTGAAACATTCACAGTATCGGGTAAATCTTCCCAATCACCGGCAATGGAATCCCATTCATTTGTTAAGTTTATGGCGTCTAAATGTTTGTTTCTCCAAATATGTGTACCGGCAGGAATAAACATCGTATTTTCATCATTAGGGTCCACTACAAACGGATTAACAAACAAATAACCTGAAGCACCTATTGGGTCTATTCTTCTAAATCCCAAAACATTGGCTTGATCATCAATCGACATTTTAAAAATTTTACCTTTTTGAATTGACTGATAATAAACCTGTCCATTATTGGTAATCTGACTAAAAGAGCCATCGCCATTTAATGTCATTGTATAATCTGCAGTTGGAGAAATATCATTTACAAATAAATTTCCATTATCCTGCAATCCTGCGATAATTATACTGTCTGTTCCCGTTTCATTAACAGAAACATCATACATTTGCGTTGTCAAATAGCCATGATTTAATTTATCCCAAATAACGGTGGAAGCCATACAGTCAGATGTTTTATGTACTCCGCCATCAGAACCGGTAAACAAAACATTTGGATTTGAAGGTAAAAACGAAATACAATGAATATCAGGATGATGATTCGGATATATCTGGAAATCAGGCAATGTTGTTCCCACTTCGTAGCCACCAATCTGGGTCGTATTGGTATCGGAATAAAAGCCGTCGGTCGAACGATAGATATTGGTTCCGGCAATAAAAACAGTCAGACTGTCGTCGGGCTTTACAGCCACCTTTAAATCATACGAACCTTGGGCATAGAAATTATCGAAAGTAGAAATACCGTTATGTGGAATATTCGCAGATAAATTTTGCCATAGTCCACCATTACCACTGCCATCACCAGAAAGATATGTGTATTTCCAAAGTGCATGATAAACCGTATCGCCAACCCAAGTAAGCGACATTTGTCCTTCTTCATTTGTAACGCCCAAGAAATACAAAGAATTTTCATTCTGAGGGACAAAAGCCATTACAATACGATCAAAAGACGAAGGGAAACTATCCGGCGTAATATCTGTCCAGTTTTGTCCATCCGGAGAACGGTAAATACCTTTTTGTCCACCATTGCTTAAAGTAGCATAAGTTATTCCGTTCGGAGTAGTTAACACATCCGTAAAATAAGAATATGGTGAAGCAACACCAAGGACATGTGTCCACGATTGTCCACCATCAAGACTTTGCCAAATATACCCCAACGAAGCCGCATAAACCACATCAGCTGTATCCACAGCAGGATTAACTGCAATATCCCAAACGATATCCCAATAATCATCAAATGATTGTGGCGTATTAGATGCCGTAGCCGGCAATGAAGTCCACGACTGACCGCCATCGGTAGATTTATATATACCATTGCCTAACATAAAAGCTCCCGTAGCACCTTGCGAAGCACCATATCCCTCACCTGTTCCATAATACCATACATTATGATGCCCCGGACGAACATCCTGAACGAGGCAAGTCATTCCCAAAACATCATCGGTAGTCGGTATTTTTTGCCAGCTTTGTCCTGCATCGGTTGTTTCCCAAAGTCCACCGGAAACGCCACCGGCTAAAATACGATTTTCGTTATCCACATCAATAGCCAAAGCCCTCGTACGCCCACCATAATTATAAGGTCCTCGAGACACAAAATCAATAGCTCGCGAACATTTCTCTTGTGGTAATGTTCGTGCAAAAGCTAATTCTTTTTGTCTGATATGTCGCGGCATCTCCCCCGTTGCGGGATTCTTTAACCGCTCAAACTCCCATTGTATTCTTTCGGAAGGCATCATCAGCCCGCCATTAATTTCAGGGTTATCAGTTGCTCGTTTTTCATTGATAAAATATTGATTTAAACCAAAGAATAGCACGAAAAATGAAATAGGGAAAATAAATAGTTTCTTCATTTAATCAGTTTTTTTTATGGAAGTAAAATTAATAATCTATTTTTGG
>JALTEO010000103.1 GCA_027073875.1 Bacteroidales bacterium | reverse complement strand
ATAAAGGCAGTATCGAAGCCAATTATTTCGTATTTGCCATTGGTCATGCTGCTTTTGAAACTTACCGCATGCTGATGAAAAATGGGTTACAGTTTCATTCCAAGAACTTTGCTTTGGGCAGCCGTGTGGAGCATCCACAGGTACTGATTAACAAGGCCCAGTGGGGCGTAGCTGAATTACAAGGGGTTAAAGCTGCCGAATATCGCCTCACCTCTCAGGCAGATAAAAATCATCCGGTTTACACCTTTTGTATGTGTCCTGGCGGTACCATCGTTCCGGCAACAGCATACGAAAATCAAAATATTGTGAACGGCATGAGCTTGTACCAGCGCGATGGTAAATTTTCCAATGCTGCGTGTGTAGCAGGATTGAACCTGAATAAGTTGTTGGGTCGTGAAGTGTCTGCTTTGGAAACCCTCGACTGGCTGGAGAATCTGGAAAGTACTTTTTACGAAAAAGCCGGCGGTTATGCTGCCCCTTTTTGCAGTATCGAAGATTTCATCCAAAAGCGAATGCCCGGGCACAAGCCCGAGAGCAGTTATCCCATGGGATTATTGCCTGCTCCGCTGTGGGAGTGGCTTCCTCTATCGGTGAGCAACGCCATGCGTAAAGGGCTGAAAGATTTCAGCCGTAAAATAAAAGGTTTTGAAAAGGGAAATATCATGGGACTGGAGAGCAAAACTTCGGCCGCCATACAAGTTGATCGTGATGAAAATGGACTTTGCACCGGATTTGAAAATTTATACATGACTGGTGAAGGCAGCGGCTTTACCGGAGGCATCATTTCAAGCGCTGCCGATGGCATTAAGGCTGCCATGGCCATTGTTTTGGAAAAATGAAGGATCTGGTGATCTGTTAATTTATCAATAGCCCTCGTTTCCATTGCTTTTAAAAAAAATCATTGATTGCTGGTCTTTTATACGGAAAATAAAGACCTTTGCAAACGTTAAAACAAACGCGAGACAAAATGAATACACTTGAACAATTAAAACAATATACCACAGTTGTTGCCGACACGGGCGATTTTCGCAGTATGGAGAAATACAAACCACAGGATGCTACAACCAACCCTTCACTTATCCTCAAAGCCGCTATGGATCCACGTTACAAAGGACTTATGGATGATGCAGTAGCCTTTGCCAGGGCTTCCGGTGGCGATTGCAAACATCAACTACGGATGGGTTTGCAAAAAGTATTTGTAAATTTCGGAAAAGAAATTCTGAAAATTGTTCCCGGAAGGGTTTCCACCGAAGTGGATGCCCGCCTTTCGTTTCGTATTTACGACACCATTGCCTATGCCAAAAGCCTCATCAGACTATATGAACAGGAAGGGGTGAGCCGTGATCGTGTTTTAATTAAAGTGGCTGCCACCTGGGAAGGAATCAAAGCTGCCGAAATTCTTGAAAAAGAAAACATCCATACCAACCTGACGCTATTATTCAGCCTTACACAAGCCATTGCCTGTGCCGAAGCACGTGTACAACTTATTTCCCCATTTGTAGGACGTATTCTTGACTGGTATAAACAGGAAAAAGCAGTCGATCACATTCCGGCTACGGAAGATCCTGGTGTTTTATCGGTACACGAAATTTATAACTACTACAAAAAGTTCCATTACAAAACAGAAATTATGGGCGCAAGTTTCCGGAATAAAGAGGAAATTATAGAACTTACCGGTTGTGATTTACTGACAATCTCCCCCACCCTTCTGGAAGAACTGGAACAATCGAATGTATCACTGAAACCAAGACTAAGCGTTGAAAAGGCAGAAAAACAACACATCAGAAAAGTGGAACTGGATGAAATGTCGTTTCGCTGGCACATGAATGAAGATCCCATGGCTTCAGAAAAATTGGCCGAAGGAATTCGTAAATTCAGCAATGATATCCGGACATTGGAAAAAACCATCAAGGCACAGCTGTAAAAATTGAAAAAATCAGACGCTGTATTTTAATCGAAAAATATTACTTTTGCAGCCCCGTATGATTGGCCTCATACCTGCCCGAATGAATTCTTTTCAGGCGGGGTTCAAGGGATACCCGCCAGAACAACGTTCAGTCGGGCAGGGAATAGGAGTTTCCTAAACTCCAGATCCGGGTTCTCCGCCTGAGCAATATCAGTCGGACAGGGAGTCTTGGTGAGGCCACAAAGGGAAAACTAACTATGACAGAGTTGTATCTTTGTCTTGTTCTTAATATAATTTTGGCCTCATAGTTCAAGGGATAGAATAGGAGTTTCCTAAACTCTAGATCCAGGTTCGAGTCCTGGTGAGGCTACTAATTCCATATAAAACTACGATGTCTTTCTATGCATACGTATTGTTTTCCGAATCTCATAACAGGTTTTATAAAGGACATTGTGAAGATTTAGAAATACGAGTACAACAGCATAATGCAGGTAAAACTAGATCTATTAAAGCTTTTCGTCCGTGGAAGCTTATTTACTATGAAAAATTTGATACCAGAAGCGAAGCAGTAAAAAGAGAAAAGTATTTTAAATCTGCCGCCGGAAGAAAATTTTTGAAAAAGAAGATCAATATTAATGATTTGCCGCAAGAAATAGGGGTTTCCTAAACTCCAGATCCAGGTTCCCCGCCCGAACGACGTTCAGTCGGGCGGGGAGTCTTACTGAAACTAATAGGGTTAACACACTGAAGGACAAGTTATTTCCTTTTTTATATTAACTTAAGTTTTTATCATATTCCTCTCTCCCAAAAAAAGGTAAGCAATTTCATACCTTTGCAAAAAAGTACCATGGACAAGAAAGCTTTAAAAAAAGATTTGTGGGAAGCATGTGTGGCTCTCGAAAAAGAGCATATGGCACAACTGAAACATGAAATTGATGAAGCGCAGCGGCTTTCAAATGAATATGGTGCCCCCAAAGACCGCTATGACCCCTACCGGACTAAATTGATGCGCCAGCGCGATCTGTTTGCCAAACAATTGGACAAAGCCGGCCAGTTACTTACAATTTTACAAAAAGTTCCTATTGAGAAAAAGATGGATACCGTTGGTTTTGGCGCTTTGGTAGTTACTGACAAGCAAAAGTTGTTTGTATCGGCTGCCATCGGAAAAGTTGAACTCCACGGTGAAAGTTATTATGCCATTTCAACACTTGTTCCGGTGTATAAGGCCATGGAAGGGAAAAAAGCCGGCGAAAGTTTTCAGGTAAACGATCATATTTTTACC
>JALTEO010000102.1 GCA_027073875.1 Bacteroidales bacterium | reverse complement strand
GTAGAATTGTAGTTAACCTTATCTTTTAACTCAATGGTATTAAAAATAGATGCTAACTTGCCTTCCGGAGCAATTTGATTAAAAGCTTCGCCAAAAAGTGTCAGAAAATCTGATTGACTGTTCCGTTGCATTTTCTTTGCCAATGCAATAGCTTGTGTAAAAGTTGTATCTTTACTGTAATTAGCCAGTGAACGGATAACATCTACTGTAGAAATCTCCATAACGACTTCCATACCACCCTTGAGGTCCAAACCAAGGTTTAATTCTCTTTCTTTAACATCACGATAAGTAAAATCTTTTACACCAAGAAAATTATAAACCGGTTCACTTGAAATAGAATCCAAATATTGTCTTTCTACTGCCAAATCACCATGAGCATACTCTTTAGCTTGATTTTTAACCTGATATGACTTCCATGTAAAGGAAAGTTGATAAAAACTTACCAGGAAGAATAAGATTGTAAATGTTAATATTGCACCTCTATTCTGCATTATTATAAAGTTTTAATTTTTAATGGGGTGCAAATATAGGAATTTTTTCAACAATAAGATTCTCGGCAAATAATTTTATTTTTTGCAAAGATATAACCAAACAACTCTTAAAAACTTTTTTTGGTTTTTATGTTAATTGACAGCAACAAGAAAATATATTGCTGTATTTTTGCAATACATTTTAATTAAAATCTAATACTATGAACACAAAAGATAAAGGTTTTGACACCAAATTGATTCACGCCGGTGATTTTGAAGATGCCAACGGCAGTGCTGTTGTCCCTATTTATCAAACATCAACTTTTGCTTTTAAAAATGCTCAACACGGAGCCGATTTATTTGCAGGCAAAGAAAAGGGCTATATCTATACCCGCATAGGCAACCCAACTATTGAGGCATTAGAAAACAAATTAGCCGAATTGGAAAACGGTTTCGGAGGCGTAGCTTTCGGTTCAGGTATGGGAGCTGTTTCAGGTGTTTATTTCTCATTTCTGCAACAAGGCGACCATATGATAAGTACTTCTGCCGTTTATGGTCCTTCGCGTGGTTTGATGGAAAATTTATTACACAATTTAGGGGTTGAATCCACCTATATTGACACCGCCGATTTGGATTTGGTAGAAAAAAGTATTCGTCCGAACACCAAACTCATTTATTTGGAAACACCTGCCAATCCAACCATCCGCCTGACAGACATAGAAGCGGTTTCTGCCATTGCTCATAAGCATGGTATTCCCGTTTGTGTGGATAATACTTTTTCGTCCTCTTATTTGCAACAACCGTTAAACTTGGGAGCTGACATTGTTTTGCATTCACTGACGAAGTTTATCAACGGACATGCCGATATTGTGGGCGGAGTTGTGATTTGTAAAAGCGAAGACCATTTTAAGAAAGTAAAAAAAACAATGACACTGATTGGTTCCAATATGGATCCTCATCAGGCATATTTAGTAATCAGAGGCGTAAAAACACTTGCTTTGCGTGTTGAAAAATCAACTCAGAGTGCTAAAAAGGTAGCTGAATTTCTGGAAAATCATCCGAAAGTAGAATGGGTAAAATATCCGGGACTTAAATCATTTGACCAATATGAATTAGCACAACGACAAATGAAAGATTCCGGTGCTATGATTAGTTTTGAGGTCAAAGGCGGTTACGATGCCGGCGTTATTCTGATGAATAATGTTCATTTGGCACTTTTAGCCGTTTCGCTTGGTGGCGTTGAAAGTCTAATTCAGCATCCGGCTTCTATGACACATTCAAGTATTCCAAAACCGGAAAAGCTGGCTGCCGGAATTACTGATGGACTAGTGCGTTTCTCTGTAGGTATTGAAAATGTTGAAGATATTATCAGTGACCTGTCACAAGCATTAGATAAAATTTAATCAGGGAGGTAAAACTCATAGAATTTCACACAAAGAACCAAAACCTATCCGAAATAGTATATCATTGCTAAAATCACTAGTAATGTGGTAATTTGCGAAAAAAGAACATTATTGCAAGCGAACGCAGTAAATGTGACTATTTATTCTGTTATTGAAATTTCTCATTTTGCTTTGTTTGAAGTGATGAAAAAGGAAGTCCAAAATAAAATTTTGCAGATAGAATAAATTCGCTTACTTTTGGAATTTAATAGATAAATAAAACCCAATGAGACAGCGACTTTTTTCACTTCTTGTATTTCTTTTCATTTCTTTGGGACTGGTTAATCAGGGTTGTAACCAAAAAAATACCGGTGGGCTTTTGCCGAGTATTACCGGAAAATCCGGAGAAATTGTTATTGTTATCTCACCTGCATACTGGGATAGTGCCATTGGCGATACACTCCGAAAAATATTTACGCAGCCGTATCCTTCTTTGCCACAGGGAGAACCGTTATTTACAATTGCACACATTGCTCGTACAGACTTTAACTATGTTTTTAAGACACACCGGAATCTGATTTTTATTGATATCAACAAAACAATTCCTGTGGATTCAACACAAATAATCATTAAAAAAGATGTTTGGGCAAAAGGACAATTGATTTTTGATTGCAAAGCACATAGCGATACTGCAATGGCAAAAGCTATCTCGGAACAACGGGATAAAATCATTTCGCTGATAAATGCTAAAGAACGGGAGCGAATTGCCAATATATACAGAAAACTACCTGCCGGAAAAGTAATTAATTACCTCAAAAAGAAATTTGGAATTTATATGCCGGTACCTTCCGGATATAATCTTCATATCGACACAACTAACTTTGCATGGATTTCAAAAGAAGAACCGGAATCAAGTCAAGGACTAATTATTTATTCTTATCCTTATGTAGATACAAACACATTTACACTTGATTATTTAATCAGGAAACGAAACAATTTTTTAAAGAAATACCTACCCGGACCGCTTGACGGTTCGTGGATGACAACAGAAATGCGATTTGGTTTAATTTTCAATGAATTTTCATACCACAACCGTTATTTTGCGGAAATCAGAGGACTGTGGCGTGTCGAAAATGATTTTATGGGAGGTCCTTTTATCAGCGTTACAACACTCGATAAAAAACGAAATCTGATTATTACTGCCGAAGGTTATTTTTACGGACCAAAATTTAAAAAAAGAGAATATATACGGCAACTGGAAACAATCATTTACAATTTAAAAGTGCTTGATGATGAATAATACCGAACCACTAACAAATTAATCAATATTTTCAATCAAAATATAAAGTTGACAGTTTTGTTATCATTACCATTATCTTTCTTATTATTAAGAGAACAAGGGATAAGAAACACGAAGATTTTGAACATAGAAACAATTAAATTATACAAATATGGCAACATTTAATCCCCTTAAAGACAACATTGCTGTTGTCGTTAAGAACTTTAAATTGAAAAAGAAGTCCGAAAGTTTTTTCGACAGGTACAGTGAACCGTATATTATCTCTATGGCAGTAGATCAAAACGGAGTTCATAATCCTGCTATTGACTTTAATGTGATGCCGTTTCCACATGTTCGCAAAGGCGACACGGTAAGCTTCGACGGGCAGGGACATTTAATTTATGGTCCGGCAAATCCTAAAGAATTTCTAGTTTATTCAGTCTTGTTTATGGAAAGCGACAAAGACATCAGAACGGTTGGCGAGAGAGTTGAATCTGTCGTGAAATCCGAAGCGGTTAAAATGGGAGCAAAAGCATTGTTAGTTGCAAATCCAACTTATGCAACGGCGGTTTCATTATTACAAAAATTTTCGGAATTGGTAGCCGAAGAAATGAAAAAAAATAAAGACGATGAATTATTCCGCCGTAACGGCACTTTGTTGCGAGATGTAACACCGCCTTATGACATTTTGAGAACCTACGAAAGCGAAAACGATTTTATCAAGACCAATATTGGGATTATTCCCTTGCCGGCAAGCAATAATTTAGGGGGACAAACAAAGAAAATTAAATTAGACTAACTTGAGGGATATTTTAATAATCTGAGTTATCAAAAAATTGTAATTTTGTGCCTTATTTATAACAAATGGCAAAAAACCTTGTTTATATCTCCGTCCTTATTATTTCCTTGAACGGAAATGTTTTTGGACAAGGAGAAATACAAAAACATCAAACTTTTAATTTTAACGAAAGTACTTTTGCCATATTCTTAAATTCCAACGGATACGGTATAAATTATTCCTATGGTAAACGATTAGACGGTTTTCGGCGTGCCACTTTTTCAATAGATTTAACTGAAATAAAACATCCCAAAGAAATTCGTACCAGCAATCCATATCTCGATAATCCAAAGAAATTTATTTTCGGAAAAATGAATAACTTTTATACACTAAAAGTTTCTTTCGGGTTTCACAAAATAGTATTTGACAAATTCGATAAAGGAGGCATCGGGATTGGCTATCATTTGCAAATTGGTCCTAATATCGGTATCTTAAAACCTATTTACTATCAGGTACTTTATCCTACTTCTATACCGGGAATTTATACTCTTCAAACAAAACGATTTAACTATTCAATTCACAGGGTAAATGATATTTATGGTAAAGCATCTTATTTTGAAGGAATTAACAAAACACAACTTCGTCTTGGCGGATTTGCCCGCTTCACGGTAGATTTTGATTTCGGCGAATCCGACTTCATTATTAACCGCTTGGAATGTGGTGCACAACTCGACGGTTTTTTACAAGAAATGGAAATTATGGCAACAGAGAAAAATTCCCGGCTTTTCTTCTCTATCTTTGTCGCTTACCGATTTGGAAAAATTATCAATACCAGATTAAATAAACAGTAAACCTATGTCAGCAAAACGGAAAATTGATCCCCACAAACCAAAAATAAAATTACCCGGCGGGAAAAAGTATATTCAAATTAAGAATATTGTTCACCAGCATCACTTACACACAATTTGTGAAAGCGGACACTGTCCAAATCTTTCGGAGTGCTGGGGCAACGGTACAGCTACTTTGATGATTCTCGGAAATATTTGCACGCGTGCTTGTAGATTTTGTTCCGTTCCTACGGGAAGACCTCTTCCACCGGACGAAAATGAACCAAAACAAATTGCAGAATCTATCCGGCTGATGGGCTTGTCGCATTGTGTTATTACCTCCGTTGACCGTGACGATTTGCCCGATTACGGTGCCGGATTTTGGGCAGAGACAATTAAAGAAATTCGCCGGCAAAATCCAAAAACATCATTGGAAACACTGATTCCTGATTTTAATTTCGATAAATCGGCACTCGACAAAATTATTGCCGTTCACCCCGAAATAGTTTCACATAATTTAGAAACAGTCAGGCGACTGACACCTAAAATTCGTTCTCGGGCAAAATACGACAGGAGTTTGGCAGTACTAAAATATTTACAAGAAAATGGAATTACCACCAAATCGGGTATTATGTTGGGTATGGGTGAGACAACTGAAGAAATTGACCAAACAATGGATGATTTATTGGCAATAAATTGTAAAATAATTACAATTGGACAATACCTCCAACCAACACCACAAAATTTGCCGGTCGAAAAATTTATTTCGGAAGAAGAATTTAACAGACATCGGGAAGTTGCACTATCCAAAGGTTTTGATTTTGTGGAAAGTGGTTCACTTGTCCGGTCATCTTATCATGCGGAAAAACATGTGGGAAAAGAAGATTTTTTGCAAGTCAAACAATAATGATTAGTTTTGGACAAAATTTTATAGCATGAATAAATTAATTTTACCTTTTGTAGTTGTTTTATTCTTTTCGGCAAGTCTTTTTTTAAGTTCTTGCCAACCTGATTGTGCCAATTGTAAAATTTATACAATTGATACACAAAATGGAGATACATCAATATCTGCTCCCCAAGAATACTGTGGTGAAGATTTAGATGCTGTTGACGGCAAATCAGATACAGATAATCAAGGAATTGTAACAGAATATGTTTGTGACTAAATAAAAAAAGAAATGAAAAAGATTTTAGTTGCCAACCGTGGCGAAATTGCTTTACGAGTTATGCGTTCTATTCGCGAACTCGGCATAAAATCGGTCGCTGTCTATTCGGAAGCCGACCATAATGCTCCTTTTGTAAAATTTGCTGACGAAGCAATTTGTATCGGACCTCCACCATCTAACCAATCTTATTTGTTAGGAGATAAAATTATTGAAGAAGCCAAAAAAATAGGTGTCGATGGTATTCATCCCGGCTATGGTTTTTTGTCTGAAAATGCAGAATTTGCAGAGCAAGTTGAAAAAAACGGTATTACTTTCATTGGACCTAAGCCCGAAGCAATGCGGATAATGGGCGATAAGCTGGCTGCTAAACATGCCGTAAAAGCTTTTGGTGTACCAATGGTTCCCGGAACAGATACAGCAATTACCGACATTGAAGAAGCCAAAAAAATTGCAACGGAAATTGGCTACCCCATTCTTATCAAAGCATCTGCAGGCGGTGGTGGCAAAGGAATGCGAATTGTTCATAAGCCCGAAGAATTTGAAGAACAAATTCATATGGCAATGAACGAAGCACAATCGGCATTTGGCAATAATGCTGTTTTTATGGAACGGTATGTTGACCAACCGCGTCATATTGAAATTCAGATAATGGCAGACACACACGGCAACATTACCTATTTGTTTGAACGGGAATGTTCTATACAACGCCGTCACCAAAAAGTAATTGAAGAAGCTCCATCATCACTATTGTCGCCGGAGATGCGTAAAAAAATGGGCGAAACAGCAATTAATGTTGCCAGAGCTTGTAATTATGTAGGTGCCGGCACCGTTGAATTTTTGATGGATGCCGGTATGAATTTCTATTTTTTGGAAATGAATACACGACTGCAAGTAGAACATCCGGTTACAGAAATGATTACGGGCATAGACCTTGTGAAAGAACAGATTACGGTAGCAGAAGGAAAGCCATTGAGTTTTAAGCAAGAAGACTTGAAAATTAACGGACATGCCATTGAAGTGCGAGTATATGCCGAAGACCCGACAAATAACTTTTTGCCCGATATTGGAAAATTATATATTTACAGGCAACCACAAGCAGAAGGTGTTCGCATAGATGACGGATTTGAAGAAGGAATGGATATTCCCATATATTACGACCCTATGATTTCCAAACTGATAGTTCACGGAAAAGACAGAAAAGATGCTATCAGCAAAATGATAGATGCCATTGACAACTACAGAATTATGGGAATTAATACAACACTTCCTTTCGGTAGGTTTGTAATGACCCATGATGCCTTTATTTCGGGAAAATTTGATACACATTTTGTTCAAAATCATTTTTCCCCCGATCATCTTTTTGAATACCAGAAAGAAGTTTCCGAAGTAGCGGCTGTTTTCGCAGGAAGCCATATGGAATCAGAAAAACAAAAATATAAAAAGGCGTATAAAGACAATAAGCAACCATTATCGGCATGGCGAACAAAACGAATCCGATAATTATTGGCATACCTGATTTCTTTCAGTATAATTTATCGTTCTTGGTAAAATAATTCAGGTTACCAAAAGTTTTTATAGAAAGGCGTTCTTACGCACCTGTAATATTCTATTATGAAGAAGTGGTTGATTTTTAGCATATTATTCTGTATCTCGTTATCCTTTTGGGGGCAGGACACAATAATTCAACCACCTACAAAACCAAAGCACGGTTATTTAGTTTATTTGGCTGTAATCAATGGCGACACAATGCCATACATTCGTTTGCGTACAGTAACAATAATCCCGCCACGAGTTTTTAAGAATGAACGGGAAAGACGACGATATACGCGATTGGTACGAAACATAAAAAAGGTATTGCCATACGCTAAAATTGCACAAACAAAACTTTTTGTAATTAATCAACATCTTAAAAAAATCCCCGACAAAAAAGCCAGACGGAAATATTTGAAACAACAGGAGCGAATTTTGAAAAAAGAATATGGTCCGGAACTTACTAACTTAACCATATCGCAAGGACGATTATTGATAAAGTTAATAGATCGCGAAACAAATAATACTTCCTATGACCTGATAAAACAGTTTCGTGGATCGTTATCAGCTTTCGTATGGCAGTCAGTAGCCCGTGTTTTTGGCGAGAACCTTAAAGATGAGTACGATGCAAAGGAAGAAGATAAATATATTGAAGAGATTTTAATCCGGATTGAAAACGGACAGCTATAAAATAATCTTGGGCAAAAGAAAAATACATAAAAAACCCATTATTTGAGAGTTTAATTTTTAATATTGCACAATATTTAAGCAAACCTTTGTCTTATGAGTATCAAATTACGATTAATTTTGATGAACTTCCTGCAATTTTTTGTGTGGGGAGCATGGCTGATTTCTTTGGGTGGATATATGATAAATACACTCCATTTTTCGGGTGGAGAGGTAGGGACCATCTATGCCACAATGGGTATTGCTTCGTTGTTTATGCCGGCACTTATGGGCATTGTTGCCGATAAATGGATAAATGCCGAACGGGTCTATGGTCTTAGTCACATTATTGGTGCAGTATTACTTTATTTGGCTGCTCAGGTAACTGACTTTGGTTCTATGTATATTATAATGCTTTTAATTTCAATGTTTTATATGCCAACCATTGGGCTTGATAATACAGTATCGTACATTGTATTGGAGCAAAAAGGTTATAATATTGTAAAAGACTTCCCACCAATAAGGGTTTGGGGCACAATTGGTTTTATTGTTGCCATGTGGGTAATTGATTTCTTACATTGGACAATTAGTCCTATGCAGCTGTATATCGGTTCCGGTGCTTCGTTGTTACTGGGGCTGTATGCCTTTACCATGCCGGCTTGCCCACCGGAAGGCAAAGGCAAAAAGGGTTCGATAGTGTCGGCTCTGGGATTAGACGCTTTTGTGCTGTTCAAACAAAAGAAAATGCTTATTTTCTTTGTTTTTGCTATGTTACTTGGTGCGGCACTGCAAATCACCAATACTTTTGGGGAACCATTCTTACATGACTTTGCAAAGAATTATGCCGACTCCTTTGCTGTCAATCATCCGGGAATCTTAATGTCGGTATCCCAAATATCGGAAACATTATTTATTTTGACTATCCCGTTTTTCCTGCGGCGGTTTGGTATCAAGAAAGTAATGTTGATGAGTATGTTTGCTTGGGTATTTCGTTTCGGATTGTTTGGATTTGGTAATCCCGGTCCCGGCTTTTGGATGTTAGCACTTTCCATGATTGTTTACGGTATGGCATTTGACTTTTTTAATATTTCCGGCTCTTTGTTTGTAGAAATGGAAGCTAAACCCGAAATCCGTGCCAGTGCCCAAGGACTTTTTATGCTTATGACCAATGGTCTTGGTGCTTTTATCGGTGGTATGGTTAGTGGCAGAGTGGTCGATTATTTTACTCAAAATAATGTTACTGACTGGCACTATACATGGTTAACCTTTGCCGGATATGCCTTAATTATCGGGGTATTGTTTATGGTATTATTCAAATACAAGCACAATCCTGAGGCAATAAAAGATATTAAGCATTAACCACTTTGGGAAATGTTAAATATGAGTAAGATAAAGAAACTTGAAATAGAAAATGCGATAATATCAATAACAAAAATTAATGAAGATGATTTTATTTGCTTAACCGATATGGCAAAAGCAAAGAAAGGAGATAATAGAGCCGCTGATATAATCAAAAATTGGATAAGAACACGAACAACAATTGAGTTTCTTGGAACTTGGGAAATGTTATATAACCCGAATTTTAATGTGGTTGAATTTGACCACTTTAAATCAGAAGCAGGATTACCAACATTTGTATTAAGCCCAAAACAGTGGATTGAAAAAACAAATGCAATTGGAATAACTTCAAAATCCGGAAGATATGGTGGAACTTATGCTCATAGAGATATTGCTTTTGAATTTGGTGCAGCAATAAGTCCTACTTTTAAACTATACTTAATAAAAGAGTATCAGAGATTTAAAGCAATAGAAAGTAATCAATATAATATTGAGTGGAATGTAAAACAAATATTAAGTAAGGCAAATTATCATCTTCATACTGACGCAGTTAAAAACTATATTTTACCTAAAAAGAACTATACAAAAAATGCTGAATGGTTGAGTTATGCAGAAGAAGCTGATTTATTAAATGTAGCTCTTTTTAAATGCACGGCAAAAGATTGGAGAGAAGCAAATCCTGAACTTGCAAAAAAAGGAATGAATATTAGAGATATTGCAAGCATAAATGAACTTGCTATTCTTTCAAATATTGAAAGTATGAACGCTGAAATGATACGAAAAAAGGTATTCCTAAAAATGAAAGGTTTAAGCAACTTAATGATATTGCTGAATATCAGTTGAATGTTCTGAATAAGAAAGATAGTTTAAAAGCATTGAAAAAGTTAAGTGATGATATTTACCTTGAAAAAAATGACGAATAAAAAGCACAAAAGCCTAATAATG
>JALTEO010000101.1 GCA_027073875.1 Bacteroidales bacterium | reverse complement strand
TATTTCACGGCGTAATGAGTCAATTGTTGAGTCCCGGGAATTATACGACTTCAATACTTGAAGAAAAGATAAAAAACAAAGAAGAAATTAGCCGTATTATCCGTGAGCAGTTTTTGGAAGAAATGGGGACCCAAGACGAAAATAAATTAGAGGAAAATGGCATTTTTGTTTTTTTGAATGAGACGATTAAGTACTTTGTGTATAAGACATTACAGTATGATTTGAATTTTGTACCATTGGAAGTGTTGGGGGTGGAAATGAAAATGGAATTACCTTTTGAGATTGAGGCAAACGGACAGAAAAAAACGGTAAAACTAAAGGGAACGATAGATCGTTACGATCAACGGAAAAATGGAACTCATATCATTGACTATAAGACAGGGAAAATTAATTTGAATTTTCCGGGAATGGATTCGTTGTTTATGGTGGGCTATGATGATTCAAGGGAAAAAGAAAAACGCGAATATCTTTTTCAGTTGTTGTTTTATGCTCTGATGCTTAATAAGGAGAAAGGGCTCCAAAATTTTATTTTAAGGAATTATTCGGTTGTTTCGCCTATGAATGATGATTTTGATTCTTGTGTAACATTCGAAAAAGCAAAGTTTGAGGTAAATACAGCCGTTTTGAGTGATTTTGAAAATAGACTTAGCGGATTAATATCTGACATTTTAAATAAAGATATTCCTTTTGAACAATCTGTTTCAAAAAAATGTACTTATTGTCCTTTTGTAGGTATCTGCGAAATAGAGTAGTGTTTTTTTCTGCTGTCACACTAAAGTAACGGTTTTATTATCAAAACGATAAGTCGTTGACGGGTGTAACTTAAGTAGTTCGTAATCGTGTGTAGCAACAACGATAGCTCTACCGTTTTGCTGAATTTCTGTCAAAATGTCTAATATTTCTTTTGATGTTTCAGGGTCAAGATTGCCTGTGGGCTCATCAGCAAGGATAACTTCGGGATTATTGAGTAATGCACGGGCAATGGCAACTCGCTGCTGTTCACCTCCTGAGAGTTGATGCGGCATACTAAAAATTTTATCCGGTAATTTGACGCGTTCCAACACTTCGTTGATGCGTTGGTCAATTTCATTTTTCTTTTTCCATCCGGTAGCTTTTAATACAAAATGCAAGTTTTCGTAAATATTACGGTCTGTCAGCAACTGAAAATCTTGAAAAATAATGCCTAATTTTTTACGAAGCAGGTTTATTTTATTTCGTTTGAGTGTTTTAAGGTCAAAGCCGCAAACTTCGGCTGTTCCTTCGGTAATGGGGAGCTCGGCATATAGCGTTTTAAGTAAACTTGATTTTCCGCTCCCTACTTTCCCGATGAAATAAACAAAGTTTCCTTTTTCAACGGCAAGATTAATTCCTTCAAGTATTAATTTATCTTCCTGATAAACATTTAAGTTCTCAAGTTTTATTATGGTATCCATTGTTGACATAATCGGATTTTTTTCAAAGTTAAGAAAATTGATTTATTTACCTTTTAATTTTTGATAATATAATTTGTCGTTATTTAGTACATCTATGGCTTTTTGTAAAACTTCATCATCAGAATTCATTATTTTAAAATAGGCAGTACTGTTCCATAAATTTCTGGCAATTAATGCTTTGATGACTTTTTTTGCAAGATTGTCGTGATAAAATGCTTCTTTTTCTTTATCATCTTTAAACTTAATTTTGTTTTTCTCTGCATAAGAAAACAATTCACTTAACATAAGCGAGTCAACCGTAAAATTCTTTTTGAAAACAGAAAAATCAGGATATTTCTTTTCAAGCTCATCACGGTTTTTATCAATATAGGATGCTGAAAAAGTATTTAGTAATCCTTTGCGGATAATTTTAGAAAAAGTCTTGGAGTATTTTTTTGTTGTATCAAGCGGGATAAAAATGTCCGGCATAATACCACCACCACCATAAACGACACGATGATTTATCTTAGTATAATATTTTAAAGAATCAGGGAAATGAATACTATCTTCATTGGTTAACTCGCCTGAGTTATAGCGGTTTATGATATCCATTGAGTAATCTCTGATACCTTTTTCTCCTTTGCCAAAGTGTTTTTGTATTAATCTACCTGATGGGGTATAGTAATGGGCAATGGTTAACCGTATCATAGAGCTGTCGGGCAGCATAAACGGGCGTTGTACCAGTCCTTTGCCGAAAGTTCGCCTTCCGATAATTAGACCGCGGTCCCAATCTTGAATGGCTCCGGAAGTAATTTCGCTGGCAGAAGCACTACCTTCGTCCACGAGAACAATCAATTTCCCTTTTTCAAATTCTCCATTGGCGGTAGCTTTATATGGTGTATAAATACTATGTAGCCCTTGAGTATAAACAATCATTTTACCATTGCCTAAAAATTCGTCAACAATATGAAAAGCGGTATTCAGATAACCACCGCCATTACCCCGTAAATCAAAGATAAGGTTCTTAAAATCAGGATTCTGTTTCAAGGAGTCAATCGCTTTTTCAAATTCCTCATCTGATTTGGCAGCAAAACGGCTTAGTTTAATATAACCGGTTTCTTTATTGACCATATAAGCGGCATCAATGCTGTAAATAGGAATCTTATCGCGGATAATGGTAAAATCCAAAAGTTCTTTTTCTCCCGGGCGTTTAACAGTGATGGTTACTTTGGTTCCTTTCTTTCCGCGTAGCTTTTTAATGACATCGCTATTTCTAAGCCCAACGGAAGCGACATTTTCGTCATTAATCTTTACAATACGGTCGCCGGCCATAACACCTACTTTTTCCGATGGACCGCCGGCAATAGGAACAACAACTTGCAAAGTATCTTCAACGATGGCAAACTGAATACCAACACCTTCAAAGTTACCTTCCAACGGCTCATTAGTTGCCTTCACATCTTCTTTTGGTATATATATGGAGTGGGGATCTAATTCTTCTAATATGGCATTAATAGCCGCATCAACCAATTGGTCGTTATTAACTGAATCGACATAATAAAAATTAGTCAAATTGATTAAACGAGTCAATTTAAATATAGATGACTGATAACTTTGGGAGTAGGAGAGTAGTGAGTAGAATGAAAATACTAAAATGGTTAAGAATCGCATAATTGGAAATTTTTGTCAAAAATAATCATTTATGCCATTCTCAGCACACAATTAAATATTCTTAACAAAAAGTTACACTTGTAATCCGATAAGTGAAAAATATAACTGTTTACAAC
>JALTEO010000100.1 GCA_027073875.1 Bacteroidales bacterium | reverse complement strand
ATAAAAGAAGGTGCTATTTTGCAACTTATTCTTTTATATCTTCAGGACACTTTCCGTAGAAAGTCAGTGAGTGGTATGCCACCTTAACGCCTAACAGCTCTTCCACCGATTTCTGGATTTCGTGAATACGCGGATCACAAAACTCGAGTACGGTTCCGTCGTCCATACAAACAAAATGGTCATGTTGTTTGTATTTATACGAGCGTTCAAACTGGGCGCAATTGTTTCCGAACTGATGTTTGGTTACAAGGTTGCAGTCCAGTAAAAGTTCGATGGTATTGTATAAAGTGGCACGGCTGACGCGGTATTTGTTGTTCTTCATTCGGATATACAGCGTTTCTATATCGAAGTGACCGTCAGTGGCATAGATCTCTTTTAGAATAGTAAAGCGTTCCGGCGTTTTCCGGTGCCCCCTGGAGTCAAGATATTCTGTAAATACCTTTTTTACTTTCTCAAAAGTGTCCTTTTTTGTTTCCTGTTTCATATTCCCATGATAAAGTTTTGCAGGGGTAAAAATAACAAATTATCTTTAAATGGTTTAAATAGAAATTATATTTTTTTGATTTTGTCCTAACATTACGCTAATATTGCTTTAAAAAGCGGTTCGGACTACTTTTATGACAGCATCTGTTTTGGAGAGGCTTGTCATAAGATTTTTCAGGATGGCCACGTTGGGAACGAAGATGACAATTTTGATAAAAACCAACCCCTCATGTGAATGCATGTTGATGGCGCTCATATCCAGCTGGAAATCATTGGATATCATACCTGTAACCATATTGAGGAGCCCTGTTTTATCCTTAGCTGTGATTTGTAAACTAGCCTGGTAGGTTTTTCCTTCTAATGGAACCCATTTCTTTTTCAGAATGTTACGGCCATAAACCGACATGAGTTGAATGGCTTTTTCACAGTCGGTTCTGTGGACTTCAGTATTCCCACCGGGAATTTCCAGGATAATTACCTTGTCACCGGGAACGGGATGACAACATTGGGAAATAACGTATGCTTTTTTGCCTGCTGGAATGACTTTAGGGGAAGAGGCTTGCGATTTGTTGTTGTCGGGCAGGTCGGAAGCCTTGGCTTGTTTTCCCCTAAAAGGAATCCGAAAACTCCTCAGCCATCCGGAGCGTTCTTCGTTGGGCAGCAAGCTCAGCCTTATTTCTTCTTCACCAATTTTGCCGGTAGCCACGAAATAATAAAAATCGATGGGGCTGGCCATCCCCACATCTTTCATTAGCTTTTGGATATTTTGGCTGTTGTCGTCAATTTTGAGTTGAGAAAACAGCATTTTCAACTTCTCTTCCCCGGCCTCCCGTGATTTTTTCCGCTCATTTTTTAGCGAAGATTTAATTTTTGTTTTGGCTCTTGCTGTTACCACTATTTTAAACCAATCCTCCTGAAGCTTCATGATATTGGAGGTAATGACCTCCACCTGATCCCCGCTTCTTAATTCGTAATCAAGTGTGACCACCCGTCGGTTGAGGTTTGCGCCGATTGCCTTGTTTCCCAAATCGCTGTGAATGGCATAAGCAAAATCCAGGACGGTAGCCCCTTTCGGAAGTGTTATCATGTCGCCTTTGGGTGTAAACACGTATATTTCATCGGAGAAAAGGTTCTGCTTAAAATCATCAATAAAATTTATGGACTCTTCATCATCTCTGTTTTCTATCAAAAGCTCTCTGGTTTTCTTTAGCCAGGTATCCAGGCTTCCCGGCGAGGAAGAACTTGTTTTGTATTTCAGGTAAGCGGCATAGCCTTTTTGGGCAATTTCCTGCATACGCTTGCTGCGAATATGAACAGATACCCACTGCCCCAGCGGCCCCATAACGGTGGTATGGATGGCTTCGTAACCATTGGCTTTCGGGGTGCTCATCCAGTCGCGAAGCCTTTTGTTGTTAGGCTTGTAAATGACAGTCAGGGCTGAATAAACCGCCCAGCATTCCAGGCTTTCATTGCGGTCTTCGGTATCGACAATGATGTCGAGACTAAAGGTATTTGTAATCTCTTTAAAAGATAACTCGAGCCTGCGCATCTTCTGCCACACGGAGTAAGTTGTTTTTTCATTTATCTGAAGTTCGGCTTTTAACCCTTTAATCTGGAGTGATGTACGCACAGGCTTCATAAAATTATTCAAATATTTATTTCGCTCCGGGCGGCTTAATTCGATTTCCTGTTTAATCTCATAATAAAGCTCAGGCTGCGAATATTTGAACGAAAGTTCTTCCAGTTCGCTTTTAATAGCAAAAAATCCCAGGCGATAAGCCAAAGGGGCATAAATATAAAGTGTTTCAGAAGCGATACGGAGCTGTTTTTCCTGCGGCATAATATCCATGGTGCGCATGTTGTGCAGGCGGTCGGCCAGCTTCACCAGTATCACGCGCATATCGTCAGAAAGTGTAAAGATAATCTTCTTTAAAGTAGCGGACTGGGCTGTTGAATTATTATCTGAAATCTCATCAATCTTTGTTAACCCATCAATGATACGGGCGACTTTGGAGCCAAACATTTCCTCCACATCCTCCAGAGAGATATCCGTATCTTCCACTGTATCATGCAGTAAAGCCGAAATGATAGAAGTCCTGCCCAGTCCCATTTCTCCGGCGGCAATAATGGCTACTGCAATGGGATGCATGATATAGGGCTCCCCCGATTTCCGACGCATGTCTTTGTGCGCGTCAGCAGCCATACGGAAGGCCTTGCGTACATCCCACAGGTCTTTGGTCTCCTTGCGGGTTGACCATACCTCAATCAGATGCCGGTATTGGCGCAGAATTTCCTGCCTTTCTTCTTTTGTCGCTAACTTTTCCATTCCTTAATGGGGTTCAATCGGATTCAACAAAATTAATGTTTTTTTGTGTTGGCCTTCCCACATAGTGTTTTTGTTAATGAAAAATTTTGGAAGGCCGGATGAAAGGACTTGTAAGTTTTTGATTTTCATTTGTTATAAAAAATGATTTTCATCTAATAATATTTGTAGTTTTGAGAACCATTCGAATAGGTTATGAAACGGTATTTTTTCATCATCTTCTTTTTGCTTTTTATTGTCCAATCCGGATGGGCTACGCATCAACGTGCTGCAGAAATAACCTACCGGCACATCGAAGGGCTGACTTACGAATTTACCATCACCATGTACACCCGGACATCCAGCCCCGCGGATGATGATCGAAATACCATGCCAATCATTTGGGGCGATGGTAGTTC
>JALTEO010000099.1 GCA_027073875.1 Bacteroidales bacterium | reverse complement strand
GTAGCTCCGGCTTCTTGCATATGATATCCGGAAATACTAATGCTGTTAAATTTAGGCATATTCTCTGCCGTGTATTTGAAGATATCAGAAATTATTTGCATTGACATTTTTGGTGGATAGATATAGGTATTTCGAACCATAAATTCTTTCAAAATGTCATTTTGGATGGTGCCGGACAGTTTCTCGGGCGAAACACCTTGCCGTTCGGCGGCTACAATATAAAATGCCATAATGGGCAAAACAGCACCGTTCATCGTCATGGAAACCGACATTTTATCCAAAGGAATTTGGTCGAAAAGGGTATCCATATCCCAAACTGAATCAATGGCAACGCCGGCTTTCCCGACATCACCCGGAACTCGTGGGTTGTCAGAGTCGTATCCGCGATGCGTGGGTAAATCAAAAGCTACTGACAGCCCTTTTTGTCCGGCGGCTAAATTACGGCGATAAAAAGCATTGGATTCTTCGGCTGTTGAAAATCCTGCATATTGGCGAATTGTCCACGGACGGGTAACATACATTGAGGAATACGGACCGCGTAAAAACGGTGGCAATCCGGCTCCGAAATTAAGATGGTCAAAACCGGTATCAGCAGATTTTCCGGTTAAATCGTTCTTAAAAAGGGAAGTATATGATGGATAGACTTTCTTCATTTTTTAAACAGTTTCATTAATTTTCAGTAATTGATTCCTGATTTTTTGCAAAACATCAAAAATATTTGAGCCGGCATAAATGTAATAATCTACATTTGCACTCACAGGTATATTTTTTGGATTTCCGGCAACAATTATAACCTTGTTTTTAATTTGATTGGTAATGGTTGGTAATATTTCAGGGTATTCTTCATCGGAACTACAAATAACCAAAATATTGGCATCCGATTTTTCAAATGCAGCTATTCCTTCGTCAATGGATGAAAATCCATTATTGTCAAAAATATCAAATCCTGCAGCACCAAGGAAATTCAGTGAGAAGCCGGCTCTTGCCCGTCGCATAGCCAAGTTTCCGTATGTAAATAAAAATGCTTTAGGACGGTTCGGGAATGATTTTTCAAATGATAGTCGTAATTCTTCAAGGTTTTCAGCCAAACGGAAAAACCGTAGTCCTTTATTATTGTCAGGTTCTTGTTTTATCTCACCATTGCCTATTTTTTCCAAAATGGATTCACTAACATTGGGATAGTTGTTGATACCAACCAAGATTTTTTCCCGTTTATTAAAATGATTGATTAACTGTTTAGCATTTTCTTCAATGTTGTGTTTAATAGTTCCATTCTGGAAAAGGACTTCGTAACCACCTGCAGATTCATTATCAATAAATAACTGCCAAACTTTTTCAGAAAGGATATGTGTCAAATTTTCAATATAATAAGATCCTGCAGATATATTTTGTTCCTTGTCAAGATATGTTTCATACTTTAAAAGATGTTGAACATTCCGGGCAATTCGTTTACCAAAATCATCATTATTTTCAAATAAAAAGTTAAAAGGTAATACGGTTAGCTCATTAATTCCGCCAATAATAGCAGCCATTGCCTCTGTCGTATTTCGCAACATATTGACAAAGGGATCGTAAATGGTTTTGTTCAGCATAGCAGTCTCGGAACTAATAAAAATTTGCTCCGGAGAATCAAATGTAGAATCGTGAAGATAAAGCAACTTAGACCACAAAATGCGAAATGCCCGCAGTTTAGCAATCTCCATAAAATAATTACTGCCGGCAGCAAACAAAAATGCTATGCGTGAACAGGCCTCATCAGCCGAATCGAAAAAGGATAAATAATAATTGGCAATATTTAAGGTGTAAGTTAATTCCTGAACAACGGAACTGCCTGCATTGTAAAAATAGTCGGCATTAACTGTGAGATAGCGAACATTAGGATATGGTGTAAATTGTTTTTGTAGCGAAATAATAAAATCCGTTTCCACAGACTGCTCACCATTGCGGGTAAGCTCACTTAAAAAGTTGAATTCAAATGAGAATCTTATTTCAGGATTGTTTTTAATGATTTTCAGTAGAGCATCTTTTGTTATTAGTTTTTTTAGCGTTTGGTTGCTTCCTGAGAACGATATTTTACGGATTTGGTGTGTATCAATAAATTTAAAAAGTGCCGGTAGTGCAATAAAAGCTTGTTCGGAAACTGCTATCGTAAATCCTGTAACATCATTTTGCAAAGCATTGGACAGTTCATCAATCAGCGTTGGTGAACTCAAATCGAAGCGTTCATTAATAATCCATTCTGCCGGAATTGCTTGTAACGATTTTTGCGACAGTTTATCATTAATGTGTGGCAAATTACTAATATCATCTTGCACGAAAAAAGGAGGAATAGAAATATCGTCTTCCGGCTGCCAAAACAATTTTTCAAAGGGCTTTCCTTTCAAATCCTTTTGAATCTTTGCCGTCCATTCTGCCTTGGTTATCGGCTTAAAGTCCAAAAAAAGTTGTTTTTGTGTAGTCATTATTGAATTTTTGGCAAACTTAATTGTTTTTTACTGATTAAGAAAGAAAAATTGATAGCTTATTATAAAAGCGAAGTTCTGATAAGCTGAGTTCAATATAAAAAACACTCATAGCTTTTTGATATTTTCCTCACATCGAATTTAGGTTATCACCATCATTCATCCACTAAAACTATGTAGTAAAAAAGAGCAAGATTAAATTTATTCCAAGCAAGCCGGAGAGGGTTAAAACCAAATTTACCTTTCCAATTTCATTTCATCCACAAGATATTTAGCACCGGCATATTTATCCATAATAAACAAAACATATCGGATATCAACAACAATGGTGCGTTGTAATTTAGGTTCAAAGGCAATATCACCGCTCATAGCTTCCCAGTCACCATCGAATGCCAGACCTACCAATTCGCCTTTGCCGTTAATGGTGGGGCTGCCGGAATTTCCGCCGGTAATATCATTATTTGTAAGGAAACAAGTGCGTAATTGTCCGTTTTCGGCATATTGACCATAATCTTTCGCCTTATACAAGTCTAATAATTTTTGTGGAACTTTATAGTCCGGATTGTCAGAAAACGATTTCTCGTAAAGTCCTTTTAGCGTTGTGTAATAGTCATAATCTACAGCATCTGCCGGTTTATACGGTTGTACCGTTCCGTAAGTCAGCCGCATTGTCAGGTTGGCATCGGGATAAAGGGTTTTGTTCTTTTCCATCTCAAGGATTCCTGCCATATACAAGGAACGGAG
>JALTEO010000098.1 GCA_027073875.1 Bacteroidales bacterium | reverse complement strand
CCCCAATAATAATAAATAATGACAGACTACCATATCCCTGCTTTACTGCAACCATCCATTGACGGATTAAACATACAGGGGGACGGTGTCTATGTTGATCTGACCTTTGGTGGTGGTGGTCACAGCCGCGAAATACTACGCCGGCTCACAGAAAACGGAAAATTAATTGCCTTTGACACCGACGAAGATGCTACCAAAAATTTACCCGACGACAACAGAATAAAATTTATTCAAAGTAATTTTCGTTTTTTTATCAATTTTTTGGAATACGACAATCTCCTGCCTGTTCAAGGTATTTTGGCAGACCTCGGACTTTCATCACATCATATTGATGTTCCCGAACGGGGATTTTCCTATCGCTACGATGCACCGTTAGATATGCGGATGAATCAAAAAGCCGATAAAACAGCGGCTGATATTGTAAATCAATATCCTCAAAAAACATTAACCGATATTTTTGAAAACTACGGTGAATTACTAAAAGCAGGCAGAAAAATTGCAGAAGGAATAGCAACCTACCGGCAAAACAAACCGATTCAAACAACATTTAAACTCAACGAAGTAGTAAAAGAAGCTCTAAGTGGTTACAGCTCAAACAAAGTTTTGTCGAAAGTATATCAAGCCCTCCGCATTGAAGTCAATCAGGAGCTGGATGCACTGAAAGATATGTTGCAAGCTGTCCCCAAGGCATTATCACATGGCGGACGGGTTTGTATCATTACTTATCACTCATTAGAAGACAGAATTGTCAAAAACTTTTTCAAGCAAGGCGAAATTGACGGAGTTATGATTAATACAACAAATCAACTTACTCCTGTCAACAAAAAAGTGATTGTTCCCGAATACAAAGAGATAAAACAAAATAAACGGGCACGAAGTGCAAAATTAAGAATAGCAGAAAAGAAATGAGTAAAGCAAAACAAAATACGGAAATCGAATTTCAGGCAGAAGAAATGCCAAAGAAAAACAAAGACAAACGACGAATCCGCGTGCGAAGTATCATTGACGGGTCTGTTTTGGAAAATGAATCCGTTTCAAAGAATATAGGATATTTCATTTTTTTAGCTGCTTTAACAATGTTATATATCGCCAATAATTTCCACACCGAAAAACTCGTACGAAAAGAAGCACAGTTAAAAAAAATATCCAAAGAACTCCGTGCCAAGCAAATATCCAAGTCGTTTGAATTGATGAAAAGCATCCAACAATCACAAGTAATTTCCAAAATCAATGAATCGGGTTTAGGACTAAAAGAAGCAACACAACCACCTTATATTCTAAAAATTACTGACGAATGAAAGAATTGAGGACTAAAATATTGAATCGTTTTGCGTTGGTTTACATCCTATTTCTGATTTTCGGTTTGGTTGCCATTGCCCGTATTGTAAAACTTCAATTCTTTGAACGGGAAAAATGGACACAGGAAGAAAAAAAATATACGCTACGAAATATGGTTATTGAGCCCAATCGCGGGAATATCTTTTCGGATGACGGTTCATTACTTAAAAGCTCCATTCCTTTCTACGAAATTCATTTCGACTCGCAGGTAGAAGCACTAACCGATAAAATTTTTAATAAAAATGTGGATTCCTTAGCTTATCTACTCGGAAAAGAATTCGGAAAACCCACAAGCTATTACTACGATAAATTAGTCAATGCCCGCCGGCAAGGAAAACGATATCTGTTTATCGCCAAACGCGTTTCAAACACACAGCTTCAACGGATTAAAAAATTCCCCATCTTCCGTCAAGGGAAATATAAAGGCGGACTCATCATAAAGACATCTACTATCAGAGTACAACCTTTTAATTATGCTACCAGAACACTCGGCTATTTAATGGATGGTAATCACGCAGTAGTCGGCTTGGAAGGAGCTTACGACAAATACTTGAAAGGACGAAAGGGGCTAAAAGTAATGCAGCGGCTTACAGGTAATGTATGGAAAGAATTTCCTTATTCCGACAAAGAAAATCAAGTAGATGCACAAAACGGTATTGACATAGAAACCACAATCAATTTACAAATTCAAGACATCACACACCACGCACTTCTTCGCCAACTGCAAGAACAAGAAGCCGACCACGGCTCTGCCATCGTGATGGAAGTTAAAACGGGAGAGATTAAAGCCATTTCAAATCTCGGAAGAAGCAAAAAAGGTGAATACCATGAATTTTTCAATTATGCCATTGGCGAACCTTATGAACCCGGCTCCACTTTCAAATTGGCATCATTCGTTGCCGCAATGGAAGATGGATATATTACCAACTTATCAGATTCAGTCAAGACCGGAAACGGTGTAACCTACTTTTACAACCATAAGATGCAAGACTCTCATTCCGGAGGTTACGGCACTATTACCATTCAACAAGTTTTTGAAAAATCATCCAATGTAGGCGTATCGAAACTAATTTACAAATACTACAAAAACCAGCCGAAGAAATTCATCGAACGGCTTTATGCACTTCATGTTGGCGACAAATTAGGAATTGAAATCAAGGGTGAGAAAAAACCGTTTATCAAATATCCGGGTGATAAATTTTGGTCAGGCATCTCACTCCCGCAAATGTCAATCGGTTATGAGTTAAAAATTACCCCGTTACAAATCCTCACCTTTTACAATGCCATTGCCAATAACGGAAAGATGGTAAAACCGAAATTCGTAAAATATTTTTTGAAACACGGTAAAATCATAAAGACATTCGACACACAAGTAATTGACCCGTCTATTTGCTCAAAAGAAACAGTAAAAAAAGCTAAAAAGCTATTAGAAGGTGTGGTAGAACACGGAACCGCAAGAAATATTCGTAATCCGTATTTCAAGATTGCCGGAAAAACAGGAACAGCACAAGTAGCCAATAGAAGTATGGGCTATAAAGAAGGTAATGAAGTATACTACACCGCTTCATTCGTAGGATACTTCCCCGCCGACAACCCGATGTATTCAATCATAGTGGTAATTCATAAACCGACCAAAGGAAAATATTACGGCAGTCAGGTTGCCGCACCGGTGTTTAAAGAAATTGCCGATAAAATCTTTGCTACACAATTCCAACTGACAAAACCAATCAATTTAGCAAAAATAGATACACAGTTGCCACCACCTATTATTAAATACGGTAAAAGCAAAGACATTGAAAATCTGGTTAGTGAACTTCATCTGCCGGCAGATTCGTCTTCGCTGCGGTCTGATTGGGCTGTATGTATGAACTC
>JALTEO010000097.1 GCA_027073875.1 Bacteroidales bacterium | reverse complement strand
CATTTTTTCTAATATGATAACTTTAACTCTTTCAACTTTACGAACTTTCTACTTTAATACTTTTAACTTTACAAACTTTCAACTTTCAAACTAAATTATGCTTAGTCAAAACAATCTGAAACTGATACGGCAACTGCGACAAAAGAAATATCGTGAGAAAACGGGACTTTTTATTGCCGAGGGTGAGAAAATTGTTACCGAAGCACTGCAACAAGAGCAAGTGAAAGTAAAAAAACTGTTTTTTACCGATGCCCACTCGCCAAAGCTGTTAAAGATTGGTCCCGATGTCGATTTTTTTGAGGTTACCGAACAGGAAATGAAACAGATTTCGCAATTGGAAACGCCCTCAACCCTTTTGGCTGTGATTCAAAAGCCGCTGACCGTTTTTGATGATGCCGTTTTCAAGGAAACGGTTTTGGCATTTGACTTTATTCAGGACCCGGGCAATTTGGGAACCATTATCCGTACGGCTGATTGGTTTGGCATTCATTATATCGTATGCTCTAGAAATTCGGTAGATGTTTACAATCAAAAAGTGGTACAGGCATCCATGGGAGCCATTTTCCGCACACAAGTATTTTTCGTTGACCTCAAAGATTTTTTGACTAAGGCACGACTGCTTAAAACACCCGTTTTCGGTACATTTTTATCAGGCGAAAATATTTATTCCGTTGAAAACTCGCTTCACGGCATTTTCCTGTTCGGCAACGAGTCCAAAGGCATTTCTCCTACGCTGGAAGCAATGGTTAACAAAAAAATTACCATTCCAAACTTTTCAAGAAACGAAAACAAAACAGAATCATTGAATATTGCTTCGTCGGTTGCCGTTATTTGCTCGGAGATAAGCCGGCGTTAACAAGTTTTTTCCAATATCGGTTTTTTCTTTTTTTCTTTTTTGTATTTTTGTAGAAAATTCCAAAAGCGGTTCGATGAAAAAAATCAAGTTGGATGTATTGGGCTTAAGCGGTAAGGGTCAGGGACTTCAGCAAGCGTATGCGTTAGTGCTTAGCGAAGCCGGTGGTACTCGCAGGTTACCTATTATCATAGGACATGCCGAAGCCCAAGCCATTGCCATTGCCTTAGAAAATATGCATTCCGTTCGCCCGCTGACACATGATTTATTTGCCACTTTTCTCAAAGAAATAGATGCTAAGGTAAAAGAGGTTGTGATTGTAAAATTAGAATCAAACATTTTTTATTCCGAAATAAATTTCATTCACAATGGAAAAGAATTCTCGCTTGATGCTCGCACCTCCGATGCTGTCACCATGGCAATAAAGACAGGTGCTCCCATTTATATTGATGAGGAAATCCTTGACCGTGTAGGGATTGATATCAGCAAAGAAGAAACAACCTCACAACGCAGTTCCAAAGCTGCGGAAAAAAAAGAAAAGCCAATTGAGGAGAAAACACTTGCCGAGCTAAAAGCCATTTTACAAAAGGCAATTAAAGACGAAAACTATGAATTGGCAGCAAAAATCAGAGATATCATTCAACGAAAGGAAAATTAAATGGCAGTTATCTTTCTCTATTCTCCGAATCATCATAAACGCTTAAAAAGTAATATAATCTTATGAAACAATATCTTGATTTACTCGACCATACGCTGAAAAACGGTGTCAAAAAAGAAGATAGAACCGGCACAGGAACTATCAGCACATTCGGTTATCAGATGCGGTTCAATATGCAAGACGGTTTTCCGTTGCTGACGACAAAAAAACTCCATATCCGTTCTATTTTACACGAATTGCTTTGGTTTATCAAAGGCGAAACAAATACAAAATATCTGCATGACAATAAAGTAACTATTTGGGACGAATGGGCAAATGAAACCGGTGATTTAGGACCTATTTACGGCTATCAGTGGCGAAATTGGACCGCTCGTGAAGGTAATATTGACCAACTGAAACAAGTCATTGAGTCCATCAAAAATAATCCGAATTCCCGCCGGCATATTGTTAGTGCTTGGAATGTGGGCGATTTGCCAAAAATGGCTTTGCCGCCTTGTCATATCTTGTATCAATTTTATGTGGCTGACGGTAAATTATCATTGCAATTATATCAACGCAGTGCTGACTTATTTTTAGGTGTTCCGTTTAATATTGCTTCGTATGCTTATTTATTGATGATGGTTGCTCAGGTTACCGGATTAGAACCGTGGGATTTTGTTCATACGCTTGGCGATGCACATATTTATCTAAATCATATTGAGCAAGTTAAATTACAGCTTTCACGGGAGCCGCGTTCGTTACCAAAGTTAAAAATTAATCCCGAAGTCAAGAGTCTTTTTGATTTCAAACACGAAGATTTTGAAATTGTGGATTACAATCCGCACCCACATATTAAAGGAGAAATATCAGTTTAAATCGGAAAATTTATGAAATTTTCTACAATAGAAATTATTTTGAATGACAAATGCCGAATCTGCTATAGGTATTCTTTTAAAAGAACGCTGAATAATGATTTAATTTTTTTAAATGTCTCGCTCCTACCGGAGCTAAATAATATAACTAAATTACATTGCTACAAAGGTTTTGCTCCTTTGGAGCTTATATAATAAATTTTTATACAATGATAATCAGACAAATGGAAAAATTTGTTATTATGTCCCGTAGGGACAATACCTTTGTAAAAGAAAACGAACAAAATTTAAGCTCCGTAGGAGCGAAACAACCTAACAACATTATTACAAAGATAAAGATATTGTCTATCGGAATCTATATGACAAAAATTTAACACAATGATAATCAGACAAATGGAAAAATTTGTTATTATGTCCCGTAGGGATAATATCTTTGTAAAAGAAAACGAACAGAAATTAAACTCCGTAGGAGCGTAACAATAAAATGCCAAACACTTATACCCAAATATATGTTCAAATAGTCTTTGCAGTGCAAGGCAGACAAAATCTGATTTCAGAAAAATATCGCATAAAATTGGAAAAATACATTTGCGGTATAATTTCAAACAAAAAGTCAAAACCATTAGCAATTTATTGTAATCCCGATCATACACATATATTAATTGGGCTACATCCATCAGTCTCTATTTCAGACATCGCACGAGACATAAAAGCTAATTCATCAAGATGGATAAATGAACAAAAATGGATTTTAGGAAAATTTAGTTGGCAAGAGGGTTTTGGTGCATTTACTTATTCAAAATCACAAATAGATACAGTTGTAAAATATATCTTAAATCAACCACAACAT
>JALTEO010000096.1 GCA_027073875.1 Bacteroidales bacterium | reverse complement strand
CACCTATTTTGTTAATGGTATCACTAAAATAAGTGAAAATATTTACATGTCAATCGCTGTGTAAGTTTTCTTACACAGCTGATTGATTTTTTGTTGAAAACTTTTTTGCGGATTTAAGGGAAAGCTACAATAAGTGAGCATATCAAAAATATTTTTAAAGATGGGGAACTGGAAGAAGAACTGGTTGTTCGGGATTTCCGAATAACCACTCAACACGGTGCAGTAAAAGGTTTGACGCAATCGAAGAATGTAAAATATTATAATCTCGATATAAACGAGTTGGGAAAAGCTATTATAGCATTACAAAAGGAAGATGTAAATCAAACTTTATTGTATTGGAAACCGAAAGCTGAGCAAATAATCAACAATAAAAGTCAGGATATTAATGAAATAGAGCATACTTTAGATGCACTTTGCGAAGTAGCTTTTGATGATGAAGTTTTGGCTTTATTTAAAAGATTATGTCGCTATTATTATGATATAGACCCACAAGCCACAGCAAAACAAATCCGGTTTTACCGGGAAATGTGGGATAATGATGATGAGGAAATAGAAGACTAGAATCTTTCGGATTTGTAATCCGAAAGGAAAATAAAATACCCTACGGAAGTTTATCGAAAGAAATAAAACATAACTGAATTGCGAGCTATTACAAAAGATTTAATAATTTTTCAGGTTAATAGTTTTGGCTAAAGCCATTATGTGTTTTATATGTTGTCCTGCCATAAATGGCAGTCCTAATGATTTAATACAATGCACAATTTACAAAACATTCGTGTTCAAGGCATCCCCTTAGGATAATTCGTAATAAAAGAACTGCTCCTTTTTTAAGTTTTGATAACCCTGAGATTTTTTTGATATTTTAAGCTTTTTAACAACAATTGTTCAAAACAGATTCCATACTTTTAAGCAAAATTTTAAATAAGTAATGGAAGCACATATTGTAACTATCGGCGATGAAATATTAATTGGTCAAATACTGGATTCCAATTCCAAATGGTTGGCAGAACTACTGAATCTATCAGGCATCAGAGTCAAACAAATTACCAGCATATCCGACAGTCCTAAACACATTAAAGACACACTACACGCCAGTCTCGGCGAATACGACCTTGTAATAATGACCGGAGGACTGGGTCCCACAAAAGACGACCTGACAAAACAGACTTTAGCAGATTTTTTTGAAACGGAACTTGTCTATCACGAAGAAGTTGATAAACGGGTACGCAAATTACTTGCCCTTCGCGGTATTGAAGCTAATGAGATGAACAAAAGTCAGGCATATTTACCGAAAAACGCCCGCATCTTCACAAATCACAATGGTACAGCAAGCGGTATGTGGTTCGAGAAACTGGATACGGTTTTTATTTCTATGCCCGGGGTTCCTTTTGAGATGAAAACAATGTTCGAGAAAGAAATCTTTCCGGCAATCAAAAGACATTTCCCCACCAAATCTATTTACTACAAAACCGTAATGACACAAGGCGTGGTAGAATCGCATCTCGCAATGCGTATCCGTGAATGGGAAGAAAATCTGCCGCCATTCATTAAATTGGCATACCTCCCCCAACCCGGGATTGTGCGGTTGCGACTTACAGCTCAAGGCAACGAACGGGAAACATTAAAAGAAGCTGTAGAAAAAGAAATTACGAAACTAAAAAAATTATTACCGGACGAAATCTTCGGTTACGATGATATTGCTCTCGAAGAAGTAGTTGGTAAATTACTACGAAAGAAAAAAGCGACTCTTGCCACCGCCGAGAGTTGCACCGGTGGATATGTAGCTCATCTTATCACTTCTATTGCAGGAAGTTCCGACTACTTCAAAGGTTCAGTGGTAAGTTATGCCAATGAAATTAAAACCGGAATTCTCAGCGTTGACCAAACTACTCTCGAAAAAGAAGGTGCCGTTAGTCAGGAAGTCGTAGAACAAATGGCTGCCAATGTAAAAGACAAGTTTAATACTGATTATGCTATTGGCATCTCCGGCATTGCAGGTCCCACCGGCGGAACAGCCGAAAAACCTGTAGGTACGGTTTGGATTGCCATTGCCACACCCGATAAAATTATTAGTCAAAAATTCCTGTTTGGTGAACACCGCGGCAGAAATATCCGAAGAAGTGCTTTACAGTCGCTAAATATGTTGCGATTGCAATTGATATGATTATAAACCATTTCAGGGGAATTCTAATAATTCATCAGCATTTCAAGAACACGCCAAAACTTTTCAGCGGATTGATCCCACGAAAACACTTTTACCCGTTCAACTCCTTTGGCAATAAGTTGTTCTCGCAGTTCTATATTTTCCCATAATTTCGTCATTGCTTCGGCAATCTGATCTACGGATAACGGATTTACCAATATGGCAGCATCTCCGGCAACTTCGGGCATAGAAGTTACATTTGAAGTAATGACAGGAACACCCGCCTGAAAACCTTCAAGAATAGGAATGCCGAAGCCCTCATACAGAGACACATAAGTTAAAGCAAGTGCACTCCCCAATAAAAGAGAAAGATTCTCCATATTTTGTCTTCCCACAAAAAGAATATCGTCTTTGTTGGTTTTAATATCGTCAGAAAATTTCTGCTTTGAAGTTCTAAACATTTGCGAACCAACAACAACAAATTTTACAGAAGATTTCGTTTTCGCCTTAAACTGCAAATATGCTTGTAGAATATTCTCAAGATTCTTTCGTGGATGAATACTCCCGACAAAAATAAAATATGGCTGTCCGTTCGTAAACTTGTCCCGTATTTGCTTTATAAGTAACTCGTCCAATGGCTTAAACCGCTTGTTCACGCCATTATGAACCACCGAAATCTTATCCGCATCAATACCATAATTCTTAATAATATCTTGTCTGCTGAATTCCGAAACAGTTATCAGCCGGTTGGTATTTTCGGCAAAACACGGAAACCATTTTGCATAATGCTTGCGATACCTCCGGGGAACAAACTCAGGATGATGCAAAAAATTAATATCGTGTATTACATTCAATACAGGGACATCTGTTTTACAAGGAATCCAACCGTCAGGCGAAATAAAAACATCAATATCTAACTTCTTTAAGACTTTTGGAACCCGCTGCTGAAAAAACCAGTTAATCAAAAAAGGTAACCGTGTAGGTGGATAAGTTACTACGGGAATTACATTTTCTGCGAAAATAAATTCTTCGGAATATCTGCGGTCAAAAATAAAATAAAACGAATGCTCAGGATGCTGTTTTACTATACGAAAAAGAATCTCATACGAAAACCAACCAATACCCTCAAGCTTATCTTTAAGCAACAAACGGGTATTAACGGCAATCTTCATTAATCAACTTTTAGTCCGGCAAAAATACAATTTTGCACTATTGCAGAACGCTAAAAAAAGAAATTTTATTGCTCATCAGTAAATACGGACATCAACACCGCTTCAGTTCTTTGCTTTACAGTTAATAAAAATGAATTCCGGTGCTCCCGTTGATTTTCGTCAAACTGCTTATTCATCAGCTCCTTAATTTCAGATAATATCTCTTCCGGCGAGTTGGCAAGTATCAGTAATTCACCCACAGCCAAATCGCCGACAATGGCATTATTTGCAATACAAAATCTTCCGTTTTGTAATACGCTCAGCAACTTCAATTTCACACCTGTATCCTGAAAAGAATACAAAAGATGGATATGAGCAGTAACTATCAGCGATTTCATCGTTTTTTCGTCGGGTGATGCCACCAAACGCACATTAGGTAATGAAGTGGCAGCTTTTTGCAACTTTGCAGAAGGCGATTTACCTGCAATGACAACAGGAAAATCAATTTTTGAAAAAACCGTTGTAGTCAAAAACAACGCTGCCTTTTCGTTTTCCTCTACCGAAAGATTTCCATGAAATAAAATAAATCTTTCTGCTGTTTCCGGTTGAACCGGAACAGTTTCAATGTCCAACGATGGATTCAGAACAATTGTTTCCGGATTTAATTTTTCAAAAAACCGTTTATCTGCATCTGAAATAGATAAAACTTTTTGGGCAAAAGGTAAAATTTTTATTTCATAGCGTTTCAACTTCCGGCTTTCAATTTTATAGAAAAGTCTTTTGAAAAACTGATTGGTTGATTCTGATAAATACCGGTAATACTTATGTTCAATATTGTGTGTCCGTAAAACCTTATATCGTTTCTTCAATAAAGAATGCGACAAAAAAGAAGTTGTATGAATTCCCTCAAAAAGAATAGGATAGTCATTTTTTAACAAATTCCTTAGCAGTTGTTTATTTTGTCGCGAACGAACGATGAAAGGTTGTTTACCAAGAAGAAAAAAAATAGATTTCTTACGAGAATAAATATGTACCTCCTGACAATATTCTTTTAATTTCCGGATATTAGAGTCATTAGCTCTATGCTTATAGTCAAAGCAGTGTAAAACAATAAGAAACCCTTTCTCTCTCAGTTGTTTTATCCGGTAAAAAACATCTATTACGCCACCATAATCAGGCGGAAAAGGCACATCGAAACTTACAATATTTATATATCTATCAGAAATAACTTTAAACTTATTTTAGACTTTTGTAAAATGATGTTAGATTTTCCATTAAACGATGATTATCATAATTTGCCATAGCAAAACGGTGTGCCGCCTCCCCTATCTGTGCAATTTTTTCAGGCGACTTTGTTAACTGCAAGAGTTTCTCAACAAATACCTCCGGTTCTTTGGCAATCAAAATATTTTCGCCGTCAGCAACAGAAATTCCCTCAGTAGCAATGGGCGTTACAATCATCGCCCGGTTGAGTAACATTCCTTCAACAATCTTAACCCGCATACCCGATCCGGAAAATAAAGGAACAACCATAACGGGATGCTCCTGAATAAAATCTTGTGCACTTTCCACCTCACCGTGAAACTGCACACTCGGGGATGAATTAATCAATCGTCTTAATTCCATATCGGCATTTCTTCCGGCAATATGGAATTCCAATCCGGTAGAAACTTTTTGTATTTCCGTCCATACATTTTCCAAAAACCACATCAATCCCTCACGGTTAGGAAACCAATCCAAAGCACCAATATATCCCACCGAAACTTTATCAATGTGCAATGGTTTTATCTGATAATTTTTTGCCTTAATACCAAATGGAATTGTTAATGATAACTTGCTGTATCCCAAATCCTGCAGTTTTTTCTCATCGCGGTCGGTAATTGGTAATAATCCATCAATTTTCAGCAATGCCTGAAACTCAAACTTTTTGAGCCGTTTTGCCATAGACTTCAGGTAGAATCGTTTTAAAGGATTTTTTTCTAATTCACTGTTGCGTTGCCATATCTCGTGTTCTACATTATGTGCCCGCAAAACAATTTTTGCCTGCGACACCTGACGAATCGTATCAATATAAGGAGCTAAATATAAGCCCTCAAGCTGAACAATATCAAATCGTTTAGAATACAACAAATCAATTAATCGTTCGGCAAATGTAGCATCTACAAAGCGTTTAGCAATATAAGGCATTGAACCGAAAAAATAATTTAATAGCAATTTTAAAGGTCTAATATCTGTATTGACAAATACATTATGAGCGTTAATATTATCAAGGTCCGGCGAATTCTTTTTATGATGTTTTGAAGTAGTCATCATCAGGAACGAAACTTCGTGTCCGTATTCCACCATTTCTTGAATCATATTCCGGATAGCCAATTCTCCCCCGTCACGCGGCGGAAAAGGATTTTTGTTAGATAAAACTAGAATTTTCACTGTTGTTTATTTTTCTTCTTAAAAAATCGTGTAAAAAAATGTGTGTATGATGAGAAATCAAGAAATACAGAATCGTTTGTTGCTTTAAGTGTAATAAAAACGCCCAACGGGAACAATATTGCCGAAGCCATCCACATCCCCTCAACTGGTGTAAGAACACCTTCCTTTGCTAATCGTTCACCGGTAATAGAAAGCAAGTAATAGACAACAAAAAACAAAACAGAAACAACCACCGGCATCCCAAAACCACCTTTGCGGATAATGGCACCAAGCGGTGCACCGATAAAAAATAAGATAAAACAAGCAACCGACAGCGTAAACTTTTTATGCCATTCTATTTTATGTTTCACAATCCATTTCTCACGATATCCTTGATCATCTGCTGTAGAAGAAATATAATTTGCAGCACTTCGGGCATATTGAAGCGAATAAGTAAGCAACCGCTTATATTCATCAGGCGACATTTTCTTAAAGACACTGTCAACAGAAAAAGGTTTTTTGACTGAAAATTTTTCTTGAAATATTGCCGTATCTTTATTGACAGGATAACGGTTAAGCAAACTGGAACGATAGAATGTTTTTGAAAATTCTTGGCGACGATTATCCAAATCTCGCTTCAAAGAATCAACAACAGAAACCAACTGACTTGTATTAAGCATCTGATAATTCTCTTTCCATAAAGACTCATCACTTCGTTTAAAATTAAATCCGGATAAATCAAAAGTTACTGTCTCCTGTTTAAAGAAATCCTTTTGAGCAGGAAAAGTCTTATGGCGTTTTTCCCGCATATCTTCCTGTAACTCCTCGTATTTACGACCATGAAAAAGCGTTAATAGAAGGTATTGCTTGTCGGGCGAAAAATTCATTGAAGCTGAATCTGCTGCAATTACAGAAGTATTTCCTCGCCTGTTTGTATGATTGTATATCAACACCTTATATAACATATTGCGTTTGGCATCTTTTCGTTGAACACGAATACTATAATCATCTAATCCTTGATAAAAGATACCTTCTTTAATATTAAATGCCGGCTGCTGCTGTCTTACATCGTGCAACAACGACAACATTTTTAGATTTGCAACAGGCATTACATTATTAGAAAAGAAAAAAGCCAAAATACTAACAGCGACAGATAAAAAAATTAGAGGACGCATCGTTCGTTGCAAACTGATGCCCGATGATTTTAAGGCAGTCAATTCAAAGTTCTCGCCTAAGTTACCAAAGGTCATCAACGATGCTAACAAAATAGCCAGTGGTAATGCCATAGGAATAAGCGTAGTAGAAGCATATAAAATTAATTCGGTTAACACGCCGGCAGACAACCCCTTGCCAACCAAATCATCTATATATTTCCATAAAAATTGAAGTAAAAGGATAAAAAGTACAATAAAAAAGGTCAGCAATAGCGGACCTATGTATGATTTCAATAAGAATTTATGGATTTTTTTCATTAAACAACCTCTTGCCAAGTAAACGGCAAATTTATCCGAAAATTTTGTAATTGTTTAAATACCTAAGAATCTTTTTAGCTCTGCAACCTGAGAATCCCATAAATCAATAGCTTCATCAATATCTTCAGTTTCTACAAAGTCTGTTATCAATAATGATGAAACGCCTGTTATTTCATCTTTTTCTATTCTAAATTCAAAAAAATACTCGTCATCACCATTCTCAAAATCTTCTTCCCATTGAAATCGAACAAACTTTCCCTGTTTTTTAGCAAGTACTTTGGCTCGTTCTTCAGAATTATTCCAGATAAAGATAAAATCTTTACCATCAACATTTACATTATCAGCAAACCAGTGAGATAAACCGCTTGGAGTACTCAAATGGTCAAAAAGCACTTTAGATGCAGAGCTTAAACTATATTCCAATTCTATCTTTTCTTTCATAAGTAAGTTTATTCAATATGTAAAAATAGAATAACTACACATTATTTTTGTTGCAAGATACTAATCTTTTTTTTAATGACAAAAAAATCACCAAGAATAAAAAATAAATAACTTATGAAAAGTTAAAGACTAATCCCAAGTAATAAAAAACTCTGTGAACGAATCTCCTTTCAAGAAGGAATGAACCATCTGAATATTCACATTTTTACAACCGGAAATCTCCAACGCCTTATCCATCCATCCGGTGATACGATACTCTACAACATCAGCATATTCAGGAAATTTATTAATCATTAAAATAACACTGTTTTTAGTGCTTGACAGTACTTTTATTTTTGAATCCTTATAGTAAGCAGAGAAAACTTTTGCAGCACGAGAAACAATAAATGCCGGGGACCCCATCCTAACAAACATTTTATAAATCCCTGTCAATCCTTTCTCTGCAGAATAATAACCTAATTCATAAGCACCTTTCAAATCATTATCATAAAACATTTTGAGCATAACACGAGTAGGAACAACAAAAGCTTCATTCAAAGGATACCACTTAGACTCGTTAATAGGCTGTGTATAGATTTTTCGAGATGCTTCAGGCAAATTAGACAACCAATTAATAAGTTCGTCTTCATATTTATATTCCACAAAAGATTTTGTAGAAACTACAGCAGCACCTTTTACTAACATATAATAATTTTAAAGGAACAAATTTATGCTTTATTTTTGAAATCACTTATAAATCTTAATATTTTTTTTTCTGTTGATTAAAAAGATTAATCTAACACAGCATTTTCTTCTAATATTTCTTTTGCTGCATTTAATATGGTTTCATCTTCGAGAAAGACAATGCCTCCATCCGGTCCTTGCTCTAAATGTATTCCTGTCGATTCACCCTTGTCAAAATTTGTCCCACCAAAATAGTTTCTTACGGTTTCGGCATCTATATTTAATTTTTTGGCAATCCTCCCCATACTACCATCGGGAAGACTATCTTTTATCCGCCGAAGCTCATTAAATGTAATAGTCATAATCCTTATTTTTTTAAAATAAAAAAGGGTAACCCCCAAAAAGTGGATTACCCTTAATATAGTTTAATAATAAAATGTCATCAAATTATTTTACAATAGATTTGAAAGTATCGTCCTTAAAATATTTAAAAAATTCCATATCTGTCTTTGCTAATTTGCTCAATGAAGCATCTTTTTCGAGTGCTGAACGCAAGTTGTTGTACATAACCTCTGTATCAGCATTTCGTGCACCGTCAACAGCTTTCAGATAGAACATCATAGCATCATCTTTATTAGGAGCACAATCAATAGTTTTAATTGAACCATCATAATCTTGATTTAATAATTTAGCTAAAGCAGCATCGAATGAGCAATTATTTCCAAAATATGTAACAGCTGAATTGTAATCACCTTGTTTTACTTTTAGGATACCCATATTGTAATTTACTTCATCACCGGCACCTGATGCAGCAACAAAATGTTCTTCTGCTTTTGCCAAGTCACCTTGAATTAAATCAACTGTACCAAAATTATTTTCAATAATAGTATTATTTTCATCTAATTGTTTGGCTTTGTCAAATAATTCTTTTGCTTTATCAACATTTCCAAGTAATAAATTCATAGCACCTGCATTATTCGGACCTCTCCAGTCCTTTGGATAGATTTCCATAAACTTATTATAGACATTTAATTTTTGATTATTGTCTTTTGTTAATGTAGCAGCATAAAGTAATTCTTCCGGTTTCAAACTGTCCGGTTTCGTATTAAAAATATTGGTAATCTCTTCATCGGAGTAACCAATATTGTTTACATTTACTGTTAATACGGAACGACGCAATTGCGGTAAAATTTGGTCGGCAATTTCCAAATATACTTTCGACATATTTTTGATTTCCTTTTCGCGTTGATCAGGGTCAGAATACATTGAAAGTACTCTCAGTACCAAATCTTTGTCAGCAATGTTTGAATTACTCATTAATTTCTGGAAACCATCCCAGTCTTCAGCAGTATCTGTTACTTTGTAAACAGAATCTTTACTCAATTCTGCGTCTTTTTTAAATTGCTTTTTCAAATATTTTTCCGTTACCGAACCACGATTATTTGATAATTTAGTATTCAAATCGGTAGGTCCGTCAGGAGAAGCATAAGCTGAAATATCAACACCTTGTAATTCTTTTCTTTTGTTTGCTTGAACTTCTGCCAAATAATCCATTAAATTTTTCACTTCGTCTTTTTTCAACTCACGATTTTGCAATTTTGCTTGTTGAATTTGGAATAACAAATCTGCATTTTTGCTTTCGGAAGTAATGCGTTGGAATTTATCCTTTCCAATAATTGGTTTAGGATTAATCATCAATAGTGAAGGAGTAGCAATTACACCATTGGCAATTACAACAGGATCAAAATCTAAAGGTTTGTTGGGTTTAACATAACCTGAAATTCGTAATTCTACTTTAGAAAGACGCATTGCCTCTTCATAAGGTATCGTGTCGGAATAAGAAAAACTGCCACCTTTAGTATAACTAATAACAGTGTTATTATCCTGTACCTTTTCACCTTGAACTTTTACTTCTTTGTAAGCTTTTTCTCCTCCTTCAAAAGTTAAGACAGGCGTAGCCGTCAAAGTTACTTTTTTGTTAAAATATTTCGGAGGATAGTTCCCTGAAATTGAAATAGCAACACTGTCAGCGTGCATTTCCAAAGGATTTGGCGTTACAGAATATTTCACCAAACCGGCATTTTTTTTCATTTTTTTCAAGCCACCACAGCTGCTCATAAAGATTACTGCTAATGCTAAAAACGATAAGTTAATTAATCTTACTCTTCTCATAATC
>JALTEO010000095.1 GCA_027073875.1 Bacteroidales bacterium | reverse complement strand
GCATTATTAAAACATAATATTTACTTATTGACTTTGGAATATGATAAAAAGATTGAGAATTATAAACTAATGTTCATAAAAGATAGAAATACGAAGGAAAAAGAAATAATGATTGATTTAATAAACTTGGAATTTAAAATAATTGACTTTTTTATTGACAAAGGATTAATCCGGAAATGATAATTGTGTTTGTCAAAAGAAATTAAAAATATTGTTCCGGAACAATCTAAAAACAAAAAGCATATGAAAACAGTATTAATAATCGTAAGTTTACTTGCAGCTACAAGTGTTTATTCTCAAAAAGAAAAAGCCCTGTATTATTCGGCACCAAAAGGAATGTCGTTTTGTCAAATGGGAAGTTTTAACCAAAAACGAATTATCAATGGCGATACCGTAAAAAAAACAGTTTCTATGCATCCATTTTGGATTAGTAATGAAATAACAAATAAAGAATTTAGAGTTTTTTATGATAGCATAAAGTCTAATCCTTCTGATACAATATATCAAATTGATTTGAAAACGATGCACATAACAAAAAAATCATATGCCGATATTTTCCCGGAAATAAAGAATGAATTGGAGAATACAGAATTAAATGATGAAAATTATTTTTTTAATAAAAAATATGATGATTATCCTGTTGTCGGAGTAACTAATGTAGGTGCCCGGTATTATTGTATCTGGCTTACAAGGGAAGTGAATGCTAAAAATAAAGTAAAGGACAATGCAATGGTTATTAATTTCAGATTACCAACCGAAACAGAATGGGAATATGCGTCAACTTTTACCAACGGGGAATTTCAAGATAATCGTCAAAAGATTGATAAAAGTAAACGGGGACAAAAAAATAAGATAGGAATCTACAATATGGGAGGAAATGTTTCAGAGTGGACGACAACACGAGACAGTATTGATAACAAAGAAGTTTATATTGTTCGAGGTGGTTCGTGGAAAGGTCCGAAAGGTACTGCACTTAGAAAAAGGATGTCCCCACTTTACTCATCTGATGATTTAGGATTCAGAATTGTTCGAGACTATTTAATGTCTAAAAAATAACAATCTACAACAGCATTGGCTATTCTTTATCTCAAACTCAGGTTAACCTAAAAAACAATTTCACTTTTTTAGTCTTTGTTTTGTTGGTTATACCAGTTCTTATTACAAAATAGTCTTTGGATTATTTTGTAATCTAGAATGGATAATGCCGATACTACTTGAAAATAATCCAAACAAAAAAAAATGTTTGGACTATATTGAAAGTGTAATCGGTATTACAGTAAATTTGTAAAAAATTTCATTTATGATTCAACCGGACTATTTGTTTGAAGTTTCGTGGGAGGTATGTAATAAAGTAGGAGGAATTCATACGGTAATTTCCAGTAAAGCGGCAACAATGCAAAAGAAATTTCAGGACAATTATTTTTTAATTGGTCCGGGTATCTGGCAAGATGTGGAGGGAAACCCCGAATTTGAAGAAGATACGAGCTTATTTTTACAGTGGAAACAAAAAGCACTTTCCGAAGGATTGGATTTTAAAATCGGTCGTTGGAAAATTCCCGGAGAACCCATTGTGATACTTGTAAATTTCAGCAGTTTTTTTGAGCTAAAAGATAAAATATTTACGGAGTTTTGGGAAAAATTTAAGTTAGATTCACTTTCTGGCGGATGGGATTATGTGGAACCCGTTATGTTTGGTTATGCTGCCGGCAAGGTCATAGAAAGTTATTATCGTTTTTATATCTCGTCAAAAGACACTATTGTTGCACAGTTTCATGAGTGGATGACCGGTTCCGGAATTTTATATTTAAAAGAACGCATTCCGCAAATTGCTACGGTTTTTACCACACATGCTACGGTTATGGGGCGTTCCATAGCCGGCAACAATCTTCCTTTGTATAGTGAACTGGATAAATTGGATGCCGATATTTTGGCAAAACAATTTAATGTACAGGCAAAACAATCGCTCGAAAAAATTGCCGCCAACGAAGCAGATGCATTTACAACAGTTAGTGAGTTAACTAATAACGAATGTAAACAATTTTTGGGGAAGCCGGTTGACATCGTTACACCAAACGGATTTGAGAAAGACTTGTTGCCAAATGACAAAACATGGCTGTCGCAACGAATAAAAGGACGAAAACGATTGAAAATGATTGTGCAGGCAATTATCAATCAGCCAATTCCTGACGATGCACTATTTGTAAATATTAGCGGTCGCTATGAGTTAAAAAACAAAGGCATTGACTTATTTATTGATGCCCTTAATCAAATAGTTTCACCACCAAGGACGATTGTTGCTTTTATTTTAGTTCCGGCAGGACATACCGGTCCGCGGCTGGATATTTTGGAGCGAATTCATCATGAAAATTTTGACGATCCAATTACTTCCTGTTATTTGACGCATTATCTGTTTTCAAAAGAAAGCGACCCCATTTTACAACGGTTATTTCAGTCTAAACTGAACAATGGGCTAAATCAGAATGTAAAAGTTATTTTCTCTCCTGTCTATCTCAATGGTAAAGACGGCATTATCAATATTTCCTACTACGATTTATTACCTGCTTTTGACTTAACTGTTTATCCTTCTTACTATGAGCCATGGGGTTATACGCCGCTCGAAAGTATCGGGTTTAAAATACCAACCGTTACAACCACGCTTGCCGGATTTTCCCATTGGGTAAATTCTCTGCAAGGCATTGAGAATAAATCTGTTTACATTATTCAACGCAACGATTTTAACGATAAGGAAGTTGTTAGCAATATTAAGCAAACGATTTTGTCATTTCTGAAAAAACAACCTGCCGAGATTGAAGAGATTGCTCAAAATGCAAGAACAATTGCACAAAAAGCCCTTTGGGGAAATTTGTCAAAAAACTATTTCATTGCTTACGACAAAGCCATTACAAAAAGTAAAGAACGATTTTTTGCTTATGCTTCCAAACTTGCCATACATGACTTTAATATTCCCATAGAAAATCAGCCGGAATGGAAAAAAGTATTGGTAAAATCAAAACTGCCTGAAAATTTCAAACCCCTTCTGGAAATTGCCAATAACCTTTGGTGGGCGTGGCATGATGAAGCAACGGACTTGTTTCGTGCTACCAACCCCGGGAAATGGGACGAATGCAAACAAAATCCCGTACACCTTTTGGAAATACTGGACTTCGATGATTTTAACCGGTTGAAAAAAGATAAAAACTTCCAAGAACAGTTAAATAGCGTTTATAGTAACTTCCAAAATTATCTTGCTGAAAGAGAAACCAAGACAGGCGATTTGATTGCATATTTTAGTATGGAATACGGATTACATCATACTGTCAGAATTTATTCGGGTGGACTGGGAATTCTTGCCGGAGATTTTTTGAAACAAGCCAGCGACGACAAAAAAAACTTTGTAGGAATGGGATTGCTTTACCGTTACGGTTATTTTGAGCAAGAAATTTCACCAAAGGGAGAACAACAGGAAATTTATTCGGCACAAAAACTATCGCATTTACCGGTTGTTCCCGTTCGTGACGAAAGGGGTGAGTGGGTAAAAATAAAATTACCTTTTCCGGGAAGAACAATAACGGCAAAGGCATGGCAACTGAAGGTCGGTTCTGTTTCGCTGTATTTGTTGGATACGGATGTTGAAGAAAACAATGACACCGACAGGAAATTAACTTATCATCTTTATGGTGGCGATAAAGAATATCGCTTACAGCAAGAGATTTTACTCGGTATTGGTGGTGTTAAACTGCTAAAAAAATTGCGGATAAATCCTTTAGTTTATCATTTGAATGAGGGGCATGCCGCTTTTATTCATTTAGAGCGATTGAACCAATTCATCAATGGACAAAAACTTTCGTTTATTCAGGCATACGAAATGGTTCGTTCGTCTTCGTTGTTTACGACACATACACCTGTTCCTGCCGGACACGATACTTTTGTGGAAGATTTGTTGCGAAAATATCTCGGTCATTTTGTTGAGCAAATGAACATTTCGTGGGATTCGTTTATGGAATGGGGAAAAGCCAACAGGGAAAACCAATCGGAAAATTTTTCGATGAGTATTTTTGCCCTGAAACTTTCACAAGAAATAAACGGTGTCAGTCAAATTCATGGTGCCGTTAGCCAAAAAATGTTTGCACCGTTATGGAAAAATTATTTCCCGAACGAGATTAATATCGGTTTCGTAACGAATGGTGTCCATTTTGACACATGGACTGCCCCCGAATGGAAGACATTGTTTGCTCAAACATTTAAAGCCAATTCCATTGAGCTACAGAACAATACGAAAAGCTGGGAACCAATACAATCTGTTGATAACCGGACAATCATCAAGATAAAAAATACACTACGGAAAAAATTATTTGAGACAATTAAACAAAAACTGCTTTACGACTTAAAAAATAAAAAGTATGCCCCATCGAAAATGATGGACATTATCAACAAAATAGATGATAAAACGCTGACAATAGGTTTTGCCCGCCGTTTTGCCACCTACAAAAGGGCACACCTGCTCTTTAAAAATAAAGAGAAATTAGCCGCATTGGTAAACGACCCGAAACATCCGGTTCAGTTTGTTTTTGCAGGCAAGGCACATCCTGCCGACCAAGCAGGCAAGGATTTAATTAAAATGATTTACGACCTGTCAATGGAAGAGCCGTTTGCCGGAAAAATAATTTTTATCGAAGACTATAATATGGCATTTGCCAAAACGCTGATTGCCGGAGTAGATGTATGGATGAACACACCGACCCGTCCATTGGAAGCATCGGGAACCAGCGGCGAAAAAGCCATAATGAACGGGGTACCTAACCTCAGCGTGCTCGACGGATGGTGGGCAGAGGGTTATCGCGAAGGTGCTGGATGGGCACTCAGCAAAGAAAAAACTTTTCAGAATCAACAGGTTCAAGATGAGTTTGATGCGGAAGTGCTTTATCAAATTATTGAAAAAGAAATAGTTCCTGCGTTCTATGGTGGCGAGAAAGGTCAACCTGCCAAAGAATGGATTGACCAAATAAAAAATACGATTGCTTGGATTGCTCCGCGGTTTACCACAAAAAGGATGATGAATGATTATTTTGAGAAATATTATTCTAAGTTGGCAAAAAGAACCAAATTTTTGGCAGATAACAATTTTGAAAAGCTGAACAATTTAGTGTTGTGGAAAAATAATATTCTCCAAAACTGGGACAAAATAAAAGTGCTGGAACTGATTTTGCCTGATTCAAATGATAAACCATTGGAATTAGGTGATAACTTTTATGCCAAAGTGAAATTACAATTAACAGGATTACAGCCCGAAGATATCGGGGTAGAAATTATTTTTGGAAAAAAGGAAAATGAAACGGTTACAGAATTAATTCACAATGATAAATTCACAATGATACAAGTTGAAAATAATGAAGTCATTTATGAATGCAATATTCCTGTAACACAGGCGGGCGTTTACAATTATGCTATTCGGATTTTCCCCGAGAATAAGTTAATGGCACACACCTATGAGATGGATTTGGTAAAATGGCTGTAAAGAATTATTAATTACGAATGAAAAATGTGAGACCTTTGAAAAACTCAAAAGAAGCTGTCATTCTGAGCATCGCGAAGAATCTCAAAATACTGAATGGTAATCATTTACAGATGCTTCACTCCGTTCAGCATGACAGCACTACTTTACGAATATTCAACTTCACAAACTTTGTGAACTAAAAAATAAACAGATGAAAAAAAATATTGCCGTAGTTGTTGGTGGCTATTCACCGGAAGCAGTTATCTCCATACAAAGCGGAGAGCAAGTAGCCAAAAATTTGGACAGAAATCGTTACGAAGTTTTTATTGTAAACATCTCAAAAGACGGATGGGTGGTTAAAAGCGATTTAGTGTGTGATGTACCTGTAAACAAAGCAGACTTCAGTTTTTCATTTAACAACCAAAAAATAAAATTTGATTTTGCTTTTATTCTTATTCACGGACACCCGGGCGAAAATGGTGTAATTCAGGGATATTTTGATATGATAGGTGTTCCCTATTCTACAGCGGGAGTCAGAACTTCTGTCTTGACTTTTGATAAATATCAATCCAAATTATTTTTAAAACAATTTGGTGTTGTTTCAGCCAAATCGTTATTCTTGAGCAAGAAGAATATGTTTTCTTCTGAAAATATTATAGAAGAACTAAACCTGCCTTGTTTTGTAAAACCCAATGCATCGGGTTCCAGTTTCGGTGTATCAAAAGTTAAAGACAAAGAAACGCTAACAGCGGCTATTGGCGAAGCATTTGCCGAAGACCCCCGAGGCGTTATCGTTGAGGAGTTTATTGAGGGAACAGAAGTTTCTTGTGGTGTTTTTAAAACAAAAAAAGAAGCATTTGTTTTTCCGCCGACAGAGATTGTTACCGATAATGAGTTTTTTGATTACGAGGCAAAATATACCGAAGGCAAGACACAGGAAATAACACCGGCAAGATTACCCGATGAGATTATTCAAAAAATACAAGATGCTTCAAGCCGGATTTACGATTTGTTTCAGTGTAAAGGCATTGTGCGGGTAGATTTTATTATCAAAAATGAAATACCCTATTTTATTGAAATCAATACCGTTCCGGGAATGAGCGAGAAAAGCTTATTTCCCAAACAAGCCAAAGAAAAAGGAATGGAAATGCAAGAAATCCTAACAATGATAATTACGGATTTGATGTAAAATCTTTACTGTAAAAGTACCGGCGTTGTTTTAGAATAACACTGACACTAAGCGTTAATTTTACAGCTTAAACTTTCTTTTGTATCTTTGTCAAAGCTAAAAATAAGCTAAAACTAAAATTTTTTTTACATAAGTATGTTTATAAACTATATCAGATATAAAAATTTAACTTTTCGAGTCCTTTGCGACACCCAAAAGAAACTGCTATTCTGAATATTTTCAGGGTAACAAAATTAAAAGTTTTGCAAAGGTCTTAAAAAATAGTATTATCGTATGAAACACAATTATTTACTTAAAACATTAATCATTATCGTAATAATGGTGAGCTTGTCAAATTTTGGTTGGTCGCAAAATATTGGACAAAAAGGCGATTCCCTACGGAATTATACCGATATTAATGGCAACAAACAGGGCTACTGGGAAAAGAAATACAAAAATGGGAATTTGGCTTATCAGGCAACTTTTAGAAACAATAAACTGATAGGAACCTACAAACGCTACTACGAAAACGGACAGTTATTTGCATTAATAAAATATCCTGAAAATCCGGATAGTTTAGCTTCGGTTACCTATTTCTGGGACGATGGCAAGCTCTTGGCAAAAGGACATTTTATTGAGCAAAAACTAAAAGAAGGACATTGGATATATTACAACACACAAGAGTTGAAATCAGCAGAAATTGATTATGACCACGGCATAATTAATGGGACAAAAATCATTTATTATCATAGTGGTAAGCCATCATACAAAGTAACATATAAAAATGGAAAGAAAAACGGTGTGGAGATACGATACTACGACAATGGAGAAAAAGAAACAGAGCAACAAGTTGTAAATGATAAGTTTGAAGGGAAAATTTATATTTATTACCCATCAGGAAAATTTAAAATAACAGGTAGCTATAAAAATAATTTGAAAGACGGGAAATGGACATTTTATTCTTCTTCAGGTAATATTGACCATACCATAATTTATCATCAGGGCATAGCTGAAAATCAAGATGAGTTAGATAAAAAATTCACCAAACAAGTAGAGGAATGGGAAAAGCAAAAAGGGAAAATCCCCGAGCCATCAGAAGATATGTTTTTTAATGGGAATACTAAAAAACAAGATTGGGAAAACAGCCATTAATGGAAAAACAACGCGTACTTTTAGGTATGAGTGGCGGCGTGGACAGTTCCGTGGCTGCTATTTTGCTTCAGCAGCAAGGATACGAGGTGGTTGGAGCAACTTTTCGTTCGTGGGATGCCGTTTCAGAATCTTGTATGGACAATAAGAAAGGATGTTGTACGGTGGAAGCATTAACGGAAGCAAAAGAATTAGCTGAAAAACTGGGTATTGAACATCATTTTTTAGATTACCGCAATTTATTCCGGCAGACAGTTATCCAAAATTTTGTAGATGAATATTTGAACGGCAGAACACCCAATCCTTGTGCCATTTGTAACCGTATCATCAAATGGGGTGAGATGATTCAGTTTGCTAATCAGCTTGATTGTCAGTTTATTGCCACAGGACATTATGCTAATATTTCGCAGGAGAACGGACAGTATTTTATCCGGAAAGGAAATGATGAATCCAAAGATCAATCTTATTTTTTGTGGCAACTGTCTCAAGAAGCACTTTCAAAAACAATTTTCCCGCTGGGGGATTTCGACAAGAGAAAAATCCGTGAAATTGCGGCCGGAAATGGTTTTAATAAAATGGCTGCCAAGAGCGACAGTCAGGAGCTCTGTTTTGTCCCCGACAACGATTATCGTCATTTTCTGAAAGACAATGTGCCGGAAATTTCAAAAATTGGAGAAGGCCGGTTTATTTCTATCGATGGTGAATTTCTTGGGAAAAATGCCGGATACTATCATTTTACAATCGGGCAACGCAAGGGCTTGGGTATTGCATTGGGTTACCCCGCTTTTGTCGTAAAAATTGATGCCGGGAAAAATACCGTTACGCTTGGCAAAAAAGAAGATTTGCTAAAATCGGAATGCACGCTCAGCAATTGGAATATGATGAAATATGCACGGTGGGAAGGCGAGAAACACCTTGATACAAAGATTCGTTACCGCAGTAAACCTGTAAAATCCCGTGTGTCTTTTGACGGTCAAAAAATAAAAGTTATCTTTGACGAACCGGTTTCTGCCATCACCCCCGGGCAAAATGCCGTATTTTATGAGGGTGATGCCGTTGTCGGTGGTGGTGTAATTGACAGTTGATAATTGTGAAAATTAAACGCATTGGTTTAGTAATTATTATTGGAATGCTTGCGGCTTCGTGCCACAAAGACAATCCTGATTCTATCCCATTTACCGGCAAGTCTTATTTTCCGCTGAAAACAGGTAATGAGATTATTTATCAGGTTATGGAAATTACCATTGATAAAGCATCGGCAGTTTATGATACGGTTTCGTATCAGCTTAAGGAACGGGTGGACTCGGTTTTTACCGACGCAAGCGGGAAACCGGCGTATCGCTTAGAACGATATTGGCGAACAGATACCACTGCTCAATGGGTCATTAAAGATGTTTGGATGGCACAAATATCGGATTTGAATGTTCAAAAAGTTGAGGAAAATATCCGGTATATCAAATTGATTTTTCCTGCTGAGGTAGGGCAAATATGGGATGGCAATGCCTACAACGATTTAGATCCGCAAGACTATCAAATTGTAACAGCCAATGTGCCGGAAACAATTAATAATCTATCATTTGATTCCGTGCTAACCGTAGAACAACAAAATGAAGAATCGCTTATTTCAAAAAAATATGCGGTTGAAAAATTTGCTGCCGGTATTGGTTTAGTCTATAAAGAAACTACCGACCTGTATTCGCAATCAATGATTGGCTCCGGCATCCCCATAGAAGACCGTGTGGACAAAGGCACGGTGTATAAACAAGAGGTTGTTGGTTATTAATCCTTTTTTAACTCCCATTAATATTTCTAAATTAAAGTTAAAAAACTTGACAAGCCCTTTTCTGTGCCGTATCTTTATATCGTAAAACAAAAGAGGAGGTCATTATGTTTCGAAAAATCAAAATCAAAAATGAAAACCGGTTATTCCGCAAAGAGAAATCTCAAAATCAGGGATTTCTTCACAAATTTTTCTTTCCTGTCAGAGAAGAAACCCTTTTGAGTAAAGAGATTCGTTTTTTGAAAAAACAAATGACTTTTCTAGAAAACAGCTTTACCCCTACGAATAACCCGTTATGACTGCAAGACTTTTTTTCAAAATCTTAATCCCTATTTACTTTCTGCGATTCATTTATTATGTCAAACTCAGGTTAATAAATTGACACCTTGCTTATTATTGTTTCATTATTTGTTTCAATTTTAAACAGATAGATTCCTTCTTCAAGTTTTTTGGTATCAATTCTTATGTTAGAATTAAACTGTTCTGTTTTTACAATCCTTCCGGAAATATCGGTTATACTGACTTTCGACAATTTATTATTGTTTACTTTAATATTTACAAAATCTTTAGCAGGATTAGGATATATTTCAACATTAATAATCTTTGTAATGTTATTTACCCCAACAACATTTGAGTTAAATACGCCATAGAACTTGTAGATATTAGTCGCTTTACTTGAACAAATAATTTCCAAATAAATAAGATTTATACCGGAAGTATAATGTATTGTAACATCAAGATAAATTGGTGTGCCTGCTTGCCAAAATACCCAATTCGTGATAACACTATCTTCACTAATAACTTCAAAATCGTAAATACTTGCACTATCAACCGGTATTGATGTATTAAACAGACAAGTATCTA
>JALTEO010000094.1 GCA_027073875.1 Bacteroidales bacterium | reverse complement strand
GCCTTCGTTCCGTTCTTGCAAATTTTAATTCATAAAAAGAAAAATGGTTATATTTGCGAAAAAGAAATCTTAAAATACACACAAAAAGGGGACACTACCCTTGCATCAGGACAAAAATAGTATTTATTATGTCGAACTCAAGTCATCACTACTTCACAAATTCCATAAAGGGATTATCAAAAGCACCATTAGGAATTTCAATATTTAAAATATTTGATAATGCCGGAGCAATTTGTGTTATATTCACTCGCGTGTCAACTGTTCTGATTTTTGTCCGCCACCCATAAAAAAATAATGGTATATGAGCATCGTAAACATAGGGTGTGTTGCTGACACTTACCGAACTGACATCTTGCATCCAATAGGGCATCAGGTTAATAAAAATATCGCCTGAGCGTTTACGGTTATAACTGTTTTTAATCTTAGCTTCAATACCTTGCGAAAAATTGTTATCTTGTAGTGTTGTAGCTGTAACACAAGATGATACACCCGAAAATTGCGAAATAAAATCTGCCACTTTATTTTGAAAATCACCTAATGGCAATTTGGAATCTTCAATCAAATTCCGGTTCAAATAAATTTGTTGGTTATCATATTTCAACACCCACTCCCCCTTTCCATAATAGGCGTTCAGATAACTTTTCAATAACGAATACGAAAACATGTGTTTGAACCTGCCGGCATTCATTTTGTTTGCCGATAAATATTCCGGTGGCAACATAGCACCATTGGCAGGAACAAAAATCACTAACACATTTTGTTTGCCGATATAGGAATCAACGAAGTCAAGTAAATGACCGATTTCCCTGTCCATACGCAAAACAGCATCTTCCATTTCTTTGGATGCAGCCCCGAAATACCGTGCAATGTTACCAAGTGCATCAAAATCAACTGCTAAAAAATCCGTCACATTATCTTTTCCCAGATTCTCCGACACAATCAACTGAATGGCAAAATCGTGCACCAAAGTATTACCGAATGGTGTTTTAGGCAAAACGGTATAATCACGATGCTTTTTATCAATCATACTGATTTTATTCAAATCGTAGGGGAAAACTGTTCCTGATTTCAAGAATCCTTTTTCGTATTTTGCCGAGTCTGCATCGCTTTCAAACATCATAGAATCAGCAAAAAGTGGTATCCATTGGCGATCGAGATATGTGTCAGGTAAACCTTTTTTATTAAATTTTTCAACCCATTTTGGCATAGAGTCCAGATAAAACCGATTGGTAATCATTTTGCCCGTCTCCTGTTCATAGAAGTAAGCGGCATTTGCACTGTGTCCACCCAAAATAGCGGCTGCCGACGGACTAAGTGCCACACTATACACTTTTGCTTTTTGGCGTGTTGCTAATTTTAATTCGTCAGAAAATGTTGAGGTAAGTAAATTTTTAGGCGATACATGGTAAGAGTCAATATTTTCGCCAAGCAATTTTACGGAATTGTCGTAGGCGGCAAACATATTTTTCTGAGTCGTAGGATAGTACCATTCATTGGTAACGATACCATGCCACGAGGGTTGTGCTCCGGTAACCATCGTTGCCAATCCGGGTAATTTCTGTGTAAAGAAATAATTGTAGAACGCATTTTTACAGAAAGTTCCTTGATTCATTAGTCGTTTTATTCCGTTATCACTCAGCTTATTGTAGAACTTATTCAGGTAATCGAAACGAAAATTCTCGGTGGTGATAAACAGGATTAGTTTCGGCTTTTCCGGTGGAATGGCTTTTCGTTGTGCCATAATGCTGTTACCAATTGTCACCAACAAAAAGATTATCAGGATTGTTTTTCGCTTCACTTTACAAAATTTTGAGTAAAAATAACGAATTTCACACCTAAATATAAGTTATAAAAAGAAACTTATCAACGATTGGGCGTTAATTTCTCCGGTGTTAAGTCAATGTCATTTTGATAGTTATTTTGTACGACATAAGGTCTTTGAAAAACTTCTGATTTTGTTATCCTGAATACAGCAACAAATATACAAACATCTATTATTCAGCATATTAAGATTCTTCGCACTGCTCAGAATGACAGCTTATTTTGGTTTTGCAAAGGTCTCAACATACTTAACTTGGCACTAATCCAAAAACTTTTTTATTTCATCTAACTTTTCAAGTGTCGCTTTCCTGCCTTCGGCAATAAATTTATCCATTAAATCCACATCTGCCCAAGTAAATCTTGCAATGTCAGGGCGAATAATCAAATCTGCTTCTTTTTTCCGTTCGTATGCCAAATGATGAAACTGAATTTCTTGCACACGCCAAAGTATCTGTAGTCCGTTAGGAAAAAAACTGTTACCAAAAATCGACGACTCAACATCAATACCGACCACCGGAAAATTGTATCGGATTCTTAGGGGACGAATAGGAATCAAATCTGTTACACCACCATCTACAAGCAAAAGGTTTTTGCGTTTCACGGGAGGAAATATTGCAGGAATAGCCGAACTGGCACGGATAGCATTTTTAAGATTCCCTTTTTTTAAAATAAATTCCTGACCGGATATTAAATCCGTGGCATTAGCAATAAACGGTATTGGCAAGTCTTCTATTTTTACTTGCGGAAAATCTTCCAAAATTTCATCAATTACATCCTTGGAAATCATTGAAGGATTTTTCAAAGTCTTGTAGTAATTATAATACCGTTGAATATAGCGGTTGAAGTCAAATGCAAAATTTCGCTTAATCTTCTTTTTGGTGGACGAAAATAAATCAAGGTTTAAGTCTTTAAATGCCGGCTTTTTCATCATCGACAAGATAAATTTCTTCACTTTTTCAGTGTCTTGATAATAAGCATATAATCCGCCAACTATAGACCCCATACTGCAACCGCTAATGGCTTTTATGGGAATCTTGTTTTCTTTCAAAACTTCCAAAACACCGATATGAGCAAACCCACGGGCACCACCGCCACCGAGAGCTAATCCGATACCATCTTGCTTTTTTATTTTTTTCAAGGTCATTGCCAAATAATTTGTCGGCTAAATTACGAAAAAATTTCGTTTCAATATCCATAGAGATGTTATCTTTTGAAAAGATATCATCTCTTCTATCCGTATGAGTTCTCAGAGATACCATCTTTTGAAAAGATGGCATCTCTGATTAGAATTTTATTTATTTTTGTCGCTCAATTTCCCGTATGAGTAAACAGAAAGAAACCAAGAAATTTTATATAGAGACTTACGGCTGTCAAATGAATGTTGCCGACAGTGAAGTTATT
>JALTEO010000093.1 GCA_027073875.1 Bacteroidales bacterium | reverse complement strand
AATTTTACAATATTGGTGTTTTCTACAGCTTGAATTCCTGCCGGTGATATTGATAAGTTGTCCATACAAAAAAATGCAGGGGTATTCATTCCATATTGTCCCATATCAGACGAAGACAATTTAAAAACCACGCTATCAACATCTCCCAAAGCCGATAAATCAAACCATTGCCATTCTTTTACGATATAATCCTGTGAATTATCGGAGAACCTGTAATCTGCCAGATAAAATTCTGCCGAGTCGGTTAAATTTGTTGCCGAATAACCATAAGCCGTCAATTTAAACCAATCAGGATCATCACCGGAAGTTCCTCCAAACTTTTTAGCATAAGCATCACCATCTCGCATACTGATATATGCAAATGTTGAGTTGGTAACATAAAAGCCGGTGACCTTAAATGTGCCTGATAATTTCAAGTACGAGGTATTAAAAGCTCCCGGATTTACCACGGCAAAATTATTACTGCTGTAAGCATGTCCTGCCATCACACTATACTCGTTGGTAAAACCGGCAGTAACAGTATCTACCATATTGGAATAAGCAAAACCGCCATTCCAAAAACCGCCATAAGAGGTATCGTAGTAATTTACAAAATAAACCCCTTCATCATAGAATCCACCTGAAAGATCAGAACCATTCCAAAAACTATCCGGCTCTAAAGTCAGATCGTCAAAAGTTGCTGTTTGTGCCAATAAGTTAGAAACGGCACTTAACAAAACTGCTGTCATTAAAAAAGTAATTTTTCTCATTTTACATAAAATTTTAGTTAAACATTTATTTATTTGCTTTAACAATTAAGCCAACTTTAAAATACCGCAACGGCATAGGACGAGCAACCATCACCTGATAATCTTCATTAAACAGATTATCTATTCCGCCATATACTTCCAAACCAAAACGGTTATTATCAAAACTGATTTTCTTGGAAATCACGATATTACTAACCTTATATCCTTGTAATACTTCCTCATTATCAGTTGTCGTAAAAACAGAAGAAAGTAGTTGTTGGTCATATTTTACGATAAATCCCCTAAACGAAACAAAAGCATTTAGTTTGATTTGTGAATTAGGCACATACATTAACTCACTACCGTAATTTGGGTCGGTGATGTCAGCATTGACAGCTTTCGTGTAGGTATAATCAGCATCCAAACGGGCAAACCATTTTTTCTGCTTAAACAAAACAGACAAATCCACTATTGCACCGTGTGTTTTTACTTTTCCAACATTTACCGGCGACCAATACGATGCCGTTTGCGGTTTCCACAAAATCATATCGGATATATCATTATAAAAGCCGGTAACTTCTGATTTAATCATCCATTTTCCTTTAACAAATGAGTGTAATACCCCACTTTGATAATTCCATCCGTTTTCAGGTTTCAAATCAGGATTTCCCATTGGATTCCAATACAAATCGTTAAAAGTAGGTAAACGGTAATTTTTAGAGACAGTAACCTTTCCTAATAATTTTCTAAAGATACGGATATGACTACCGTAAGAAAATACCGGCGGACTAAATTCGTTATCAACAAGTTCTCCCCTGACAGACAATGTATTTTTCCATTTATTTTTTAGTAAATTTTGGTTAATTCCTACTACTGCAGCAAATCCATTCCTATTTTTATCTGTCAAATAATTATTACTGCTTACCGTAATCATATTCCATTCGCCTCTAATAAAAAGGTGCGTGCTTTGTTGAAATTTCCACACATTAGCAATTTGAGAAAAGACAGAGGTCGTTGCATTTCTTGAATCAATAGACTTTAAAGTGTCGCCATACCACATAAACGAACGGAACCAAGCAGTTTTGATTTTCGTTTCACTAATTTTTCCTTGCCGTTTCCACGAAAGCAATCCCCTTGTTTGTTCATCGTACTGAAACGCATCACTGACAGCTTCGTAAAGCGTAGGCGGCAGATTCCTGTAATATTTTTGATACCATAAATCGAGTCGCAAAACCTGATTCTTCGATAATTTAAAAGCATTATTGGTTATTAATGCCAAACCCGAATAATTTGCATGCGGGAGTGTATTGGTTTTTCTGTCAGCAATATACCGTATTTTATTTTTTCCATCAAAAAACGATACGGTAGTATGTGTGGCAAATTGTTTATTTGAATAGTTGTAACCTAAAAAATAAGTACCATTATTTAACGATGAGTAATTAATTCCTGCTTTTACGCCGGCAGCTTTTTTAAATTCAATTACATTATTCAAATTAATTCCACCACCAAGAGAATTACCCCCGGAAAGTACGCTGGTTCCTCCCTGATATAACGATACATTAGTAAAAAAGGAAAAAGGCACTAATGATAAATCTACTGTTCCGAGCATAACATCATTCAACGGAATTCCTTCCCAACATACTGCTGTCTGTCCTGCACTTGATCCGGCAACAGAAATAGTCTGTAATTGCATTTGCCCATAGGACTTCACAAAAGAAAAACCTCTTTGCTTCAATAAGTCACCAAGATTAGCAGCAATAGAAGCTACCCTGTACAAAGAATCGTATCTGATAACTTTATTACCTTGAAAAGTCTCCGCAAATTGTTTCCCTCTAACATTGACTACCGGCAAAATAGTCAAAGAATCTGTCTGCGACCATGTCACACCATACAATTGCATCAAGAATACGACAAACAGTAATCTGTTCATTATCAAACCTAATTTGCCTCAGGACACAACAAAGGGAAAATCCGGAAATTCTCTCATTCGCCGATAGTCTTATCCCGAAACTATTAACAAAATACAACTCAAATGGCAGGTCTTCTGACTTGTTCCACTTTCAAAGCCTTCCCGTCAAAAAAAATACCGACAGTGGCATGAAGTTTTTGAAAGCATCATAACGGAACTCACAGCAGCGGGAACTGTTGCCGACTTTCACGGCATTCCCTATTAAGCAAACAAGAAGGTTTCCTGTCTTGCACCATTTGCTGTTGCAAAAATAAATAAATAAATTCTTCACAATGATAAAATAAACTTTTTTTTGCCAATGACAATTTTTCCCACTCCATAAATTTGCATTTTCTAGTCGAATACACCACTTATAATAATGTGAAACTTTTGCAAAACTTCTTTTGTCATTTTGCAAAGGTTTCAATGATAGGAATAGAATATATATATATGATGCCCCCCATGATTGATTTTAAAACACACAAGGAAATGATTGTTTCAATTACGAATTATCAATTACGAATGGATAATGTGGTAATTGAACAATTGAATAATTG
>JALTEO010000092.1 GCA_027073875.1 Bacteroidales bacterium | reverse complement strand
AACCGGTTTAGAAATCGAATAATTATTTCTTCTATTTCAATGGTTTGACTTAATAAAATAACTTGCCTTTCGGCACGGCGACATATTACACGGGCTTTGTGTGCACTGCTTACGGCAATATTGCCCCCCGGAATAATAAATGCTGTTTGTTCGGGCAATTCTGCTTCAAATTTATCAATATATTTTTCCAATTGTAGAATATCATTTTCTAATAACTGTGGTAACTTAGTTTTGGCATTTGCTTTCTCAGTTGCCAATAAACTGCTGATTACCATTATTCGGTTTTGAATCCAAATTATTTGTTCTTTTAACGGTTGGGCGATGTCGTAATCGCGAATAGCACCCGTAAAAACATTTAGTTCGTCCAAAGTGCCGTAAGCTTCAATTCGCGGGTGTGTCTTGGAAACACGATTGCCTCCGAAAAGAGATGTTTCCCCTTTGTCTCCGGTTTTTGTATAGACTTTATATTTCATGGCGTTCCGTATTTATTGAATCGTTTTCTATTGTTCCGTCTTTTAATTTAATGATGCGTTGGGCATAGGTTGCAATATCGGGTTCGTGGGTAACAAGAATAATTGTGTTCCCAAGCCGGTGAATTTTATCAAATAATCGCATAATCTCTACGGAAGTTTCCGAGTCTAAATTTCCTGTTGGCTCATCGGCAAGGATTATGGAAGGTTTGTTAACCATGGCTCTGGCAATAGCAACCCGTTGGCGTTGTCCTCCCGATAATTCATTGGGTTTGTGAGTTATTCGTTCTTCTAATCCGACACTTTCCAAAACCTGTGTGGCAATTTTTTCTCTGTCGGTTTTAGATTTCCCTGCATAAACTAAAGGTAGTGAAACATTCTCCAGTGCCGAATATTTGGCAAGTAAATTAAATGTTTGGAATACAAAACCAATTTCTTTATTGCGGATTTCGGCTAATTCGTTTTCATCAAGTTTGGAAACATTTTGATTGTTCAAGATGTAAGTTCCCGAAGTAGCTACATCCAAGCAGCCGAGAATATTCATCATGGTAGATTTCCCTGAGCCGGATGCACCCATAATGGCTACATATTCGTTACGGTTTATTGACAGGTCAACACCTCGCAAAGCACGAATAGTTTGCGTGCCGACAAAATAATTCTTTACTAAATTCTCTAAACGAATAACTTCTTCCAAAACAAAAGTTTTTTGCTAAAATACTCAATATCTTAAAACAAAATGTTGTTTTGACAGTTCCTTTTTGAAAAAGACGATGCCAAATTGAAAAATATCTAATGAAAGCGTTACAGCTTTATCGGTAACAATTGTTTGCCAAGCTTTATGCATACCATCTGACCAATGAATATCATCAAAAATGAGAATGCTGTTGTTGTGTGATAGTGATTTTAGTTTTTCAAAATAATCCAAAGTAGCATCATAGCGGTGATTACCATCAATAAAAACCAAGTCAAATTTGTTTTTCGTCTCATTGAGCTTGCCAAGTGCTTCCGAAAAGTCTGATATAATTAAACGGATATTTTCCGCTTGTAATTTCTCAAAATTTTCTTGAGCTGTCTTGCCTATGTTTTTGACACCCTCAACCGTCGTAATTTCGGTTTTTCCCGCGGAAGCCATATATAGCGTGGTAATACCCAACGAGGTGCCCAACTCCAACATTTGATTTGGTTTAAAGTAACGAATCAATTTTGCCAAAAGTCGTGCGTATTTCGGACGAGTTAGTGATGTTCGGGCAATCTGTGAGATTTTTCGTTCCGGAGTTTTTACTTTTTTACTGCCTGCTCCCGGGTCATTTACCGTAATAATTTCTTTTGAATTAATTAATGCTTTTCGTAATGATTCAATTTCCGAAAAAGATGATTTTGGTAAGTCTGTTCTTAAGCCTTTTGTAATTAAATCAAATAAAAACGGTGAATGAATGCCGTAACCTTTTCGGTGGCGTGCCGTAAAAAAATAGTTGGCGAAAGATTTGGCAGCAAACAAGTTCATGGGGAGACAAAGATAAGGCAAAATGTAATACCAATTCTTAATATAAAATAGTCCAAAACTATTTTATATTTTTAGAATGGTTAATGCCGACACAAAATGAAAATAGTTCAATGAAAGTATTTGAAATTAAACTATATTGAATTTGTATTCGGTATAATTCCTACAATTTTTGTAATATTGTGGTGTGAACTTGCAGACGAAAATACAATATATTTCGGGTATTGGTCCTAAAAAAGCCGAGGCACTTGACAAAAGTATCGGCGTGAAAACAATTAACGATTTATTGGAATATTACCCTTTTAGGTACGAAGACAGAAGTCGTTTATTTAAGATTAATGAAATTGTTTCTGCTTCAACGGCAATTCAAATTGTAGGCAGAATTACCAATATTGAAACGGTTTCAAAAGGACGAAAACGATTGGTTGCAATTTTTCAGGACGAAACCGGCTTTGTAAAGTTGATGTGGTTTCAGGGAATCAAATGGGTGCAGAACGCTTTACAAATGAATCATGAATATGTTATTTACGGCAAACCGAATTTCTATAAAAATGAGATTAGTTTTATCCATCCTGAGATGGAACTTCTAACTCAGTTTAAACAGAAAACAGCAACACCTTTCCAGCCCGTTTATCCTCTGACCGAAGCACTTAAAAAGCAATATGTTAACAATAAAACTTTGGTTAAAGTTTTTCAAACTGTTATTCCTGAGATATATACACAAATTCCGGAATCGTTGCCCGAATGGATTTTGGAAAAATTTAATTTACTTCCCAGACGCGATGCCGTTAAAGAAATTCATTTGCCTACGAACCTCCGTAAACTTGAAAAAGCAAGATACCGTTTAAAGTTTGAGGAATTGTTTTATTTGCAATTAAAGATTGTTAGCAACAAGGTTTATAGAGAAAAGAAGCAACAAGGGGTTGTTTTTGAAAAGGTTGGTAATTATTTTAATGGATTTTATAAAAATAATTTACCGTTTGAATTGACCGGTGCACAAAAACGGGTTATCAGGGAAATTCGTAGAGACTGTGCTACTACAAAGCAAATGAATCGTTTGTTGCAAGGGGATGTAGGAAGTGGGAAAACGCTTGTAGCACTAATGTCAATGCTGATTGCTTTGGATAACGGTTATCAGGCAGCTTTGATGATCCCTACCGAAATTTTGGCACAGCAACATTTTTCATCGTTTGTCAAGTTCTTGGACAATATGGATATTCAAATAGAACTCTTGACAGGTTCTACTTCCGCCAAAGAAAAAAAACGAATTAAAGCATC
>JALTEO010000091.1 GCA_027073875.1 Bacteroidales bacterium | reverse complement strand
CATTTGCAAGAACTCCACTACGGCTACGCCTTCGTTCCGTTCTTGCAAATTTTAATTCATAAAAAGAAAAATGGTTATATTTGCGAAAAAGAAATCTTAAAATACACACAAAAAGGGGACACTACCAATCATATTATGAACCTTTGCAAAACTTCTGACTTTGTCATTCTGAACAAAGTGAAGAATCTACAAATAACTACGATTCAATGTATTGAGATTCTTCGCACTGCTCAAAAAGACAGTTTTTTGTGTTTTGCAAAGAACTTATCATACAAATAGCCCTTGGATTATCAAAAAAACATAGAATCCATACTGAAGACATTTCACAGCATCTCACTAAAGGAAATGGACGCGGTGAAATTAATGAACAGAACCGACACAAAATTTATTTTCCCTGCAAACCGGTTACCGGCTATTCTGAAAGCTATCGGCCATCATTATTTTGCTTTACAGATTGGTTCAGAACGATTAGCATCATACAAAACACTCTATTTTGACACTCCTGACTTCCATAACTATATTATGCACCATAATGGCAAACTAAATCGTTTCAAAATCCGTATTCGCCATTATGTCAATTCCAATTTGTTTTTTCTTGAAGAGAAATTCAAGAACAACAAAGGACACACAATAAAAAAACGCATTGAAGTTTCAGGATTTAAAACCAAATTTTCAAAAAAAGAAAAAGATTTTATTTGGCAATATACAACACTTAACCCCAACATATTAGAACCGAAACTACTCAATCATTTTCAACGAATTACATTGGTTCAATCCACTAATAAAGAACGGATAACCTTTGACATAAGATTAAGATTCTCAGATAATAAGCAACAAAACATTCAATTACAAAATATTGTTATTGCCGAAATAAAAAAAGATGCCGGAACCCGCTCGGTGATGGAACAATTATTCCGAAGAGAACATATCCATCCATCGGGCTTCAGCAAATATTGCACAGGTATTGCATCTCTCTATCCGCAGATAAAACAGAACCGTTTTAAATATAAATTATCACAAATAAAAAAAATAGAATATGGAATTACTTAATGTATTATTGGGTGTTAAATTTCTAGGATTACGAATAATCGACACACAAGACACACTTGAATTGATATTGAGATTTGTTTTTAATTTCTTCTTTCTGTTTATTCTCATTCGCTACATTTACTACACAACCACACGGCGGAAAGATTTTCTGGTAACTTATATCCTATTGAGCACCATTGTATTTCTACTTCTTTTTCTGTTAGATTCCGTAAAATTGCAAGTTGGTTTTGCTCTTGGATTATTTGCCATCTTTGGTATTTTAAGATACCGTACCAGCCAGATTCCCATTCGTGAAATGACTTATTTGTTTTTGGTCATCGGACTGTCGGTTATTAACGCTTTGGCAAATAAAAAAATTAGTTATGCTGAATTATTGCTTACCAATCTTATAGTTTTATTTGTTGCATGGGGGTTTGAAAAAAAATGGTTCATGCGGCATGAAACCAAAAAGAATATTATCTACGAAAAAATTGATTTGATAAAACCCGAAAAACGACAAGAATTAATTAAGGACTTAGAAGAACGCACAGGACTAAAAATCTCCCGTGTAGAAGTAGGACGAATAGACTTTATGCGAGACAGTGCCCGGTTAAGAATTTATTATTACGAAGATGAAAATATTCCAAATTCGGCAGATAATGAAGATTATTTCGGGCAAAACGATGATGATGACGATTAATACCGAACCGATATTTTGGCTTTAACTCAAAGTTATCCTCTCACTTGTGAAAACTATTATTCTTCTACAGCAAACTCCTCAATATCTTGATACGGTTGTTTACGATGACCGAAAGCTCGTACGATTAAGCCCGTAATCCATCCGGCAACCAACGCAATAATAATCGTCAGACCGATACCTGTCAGTTGTATGCCTGCATCCAAATTGGGAATAATAACCAAAGCCGCCAAACCACCGAAGATTCCCGGCATACCGTGTAAATTGGAGACGCCACAAGTATCAATCAGTTTCAGACCTTTTTGTAATTTTTCCTGAATAACGGCAAACCCGAAAACAGACAACAAACCGGCTAATAAACCGATAATGATAGCAGCACCAAACGAAGCAGAATCGGATACAGAACCAATGGCAACACCACCTGCCAACGAAGCATTGGCAATATCAGCCGCATCAATTTTACCGCGAAACATCATCGTAGCCGCATAAGTAGCAATAGTAGCACCACTCAATGCCAAAATAACATTCATACCCGTATGAACAACTAACTCCGGCGGCACTAAAGCGGCACAGAAACTAGGCCAAAAGACCCATAACAACATACTACCAAGTAACGAAAAACGATCACTTGTAAAGTCAGTGTCCACAGGAACACTCATTTCTTCTTTCGTCGTCAACGAAATAGCTGCAGCAATACCGAATAAAGCACCAAAAGCGTGAATGACAATAGAACCTCCCGTATCAACAAAGCCACCTTTGGCAACCAATCCAAAACCACCATCAAGCATTACCCACTCGTTAAGCATATAAGCAGGAATAAATAAAATACCCAAAATCAAATACTGGTACATCTTTATTCTGCCAAGAATGGCTCCGGAGGTAATCAACAAACTGGCAGCGGCAAATTCAGCAAGAATAAGTGTGTCAATTTCAGAACCTGCTCCGCCGAACAATCCAAAACTTTTTATCAGCACATAAACAGGGATGCCAACACTAACCAACAAGAAAGTGGCAGTTAACGCCGAACGACCATATTTGCGAACAAACACCATTAAAAATCCGAAACCAAGCAGTAACATCGCTAACACATGAATGGCACGGTAATACTTTTGCACATCGGTAAGTGTATCTAAACTATTGGTGGCTACACCCTGAGAAAAGGCACTCATACCAAGCAAACTAATGATTAAAAACAAGAATCCTTTTTTATACATAGCTATTAATTTTAAGTAATTTGTGAGCAAATATAGGGGATTTACCTATCTCTATCTCTAACTTTACTTATTTATTTTTTTGTTTTACAGCATAAGAATCCGGATACTTTCTAACATTTCTGAAATAAAGTTTTATTTTTGTTCAAAATAAAATTCTAGATAAAGATGAAGTTGAGTTTGCTCTTGCAAAACATCTCAACATAAAACACTAAATTACAGTCGATTATATAATATAAATTTATTTTATGACAAACAGAAAGAAACAAGTTAAAATTAAATCAGACACAAATAAATCTTTCATAAATAATAACAT
>JALTEO010000090.1 GCA_027073875.1 Bacteroidales bacterium | reverse complement strand
ATAATAGTCAGATGTAATGGCATTTTATTTTTAAAAAATAGTTGATTTCACTATTTTTTATTGTTATTTTATAGCAATTCGGGGAATTGACATATCACAATCAGACGGTGCTTTTAAATGGTACTGATTGTAAAGTAGTACGGTGAGGCCAGGCTTATGATCTTCCTTAACGGGAAGCAAGTCGGAAATCCGTACAATAAGGAATCCGCCTACGACCATAGGGCAAAAACAAGAGATTCGCTGTGAGCACCCACAGAATGAAGCATTCTTTTGAATGTATTCCGAGCACGCTCCGCCGTGTAACCATCTAAACGATGTGCCCGTCATTGTACGGGTGACCGTAGCTGCCGAAAGGCAGGGGAGACACAATGAATTTCTGGTAAGTCGTTGCCAGAAAGAGGATCGGTTTCGGGCTACCGCCTTGAGTCCTTTAAATTGTGTTATGCTGTCGACCTTGCGACCACCATATACCAGGTGACTGTTTACTCCCTCCTCAACTAAGGGGGGGGAGTATTTCTGTCTCCCATGCTCTCCCATTCCCAGGTGACATTTCTGATTAGTAATTTTGCTTATAATCATAAAAATATAAGTAAAATTGGTTAATTATCAAATCAATTAAATTAAAAAGATATTAATTAGTTAATGATATTAAGGCCGGAGACCAACTTTTAAAGCCCTCTCCATGCAAACGTTTGAGTGAATACATAAAAAAATGACGGGCATTACACCCGCCATCACTTTGTGAAAGTCCCGCTATGGGAATAGGTTAACAAAGGACTGGAACGTTATGTAGAATGACAACCAAATTGCCGACGCCAGGAAAATGCTACCAAAAATACTCAGAATAATGAGTAATTTAAGAACCGTTTTCATATCAAGTCTCCTGGATTAAAAAGTTCTGGAATATAGTGATGTAGCTTAATCTCTTTTTTATTGAGTATTATCAATAGCAATCTCACGGTTTTTTGCGGGTTATACATGATTTCCTCAATTGAGGTCTGTTTTGCAACCTCGACTCCAAAATCCTGGGCAATCAACAAAAGCATTAATTTCGCTACTGGTTCTGAAATTTGTACTTTTTCCGTTTGGTCGTTTTGTGGCAAAGGCCAGTCTTTGAAATAATTGGCAGCAGCCCATAGGAGGAAGCCCATCAACAGAAACAGAACTATCACAAATAATGTTTGAAAATTCGCCTTAATTGATTTCATGGTCTTTCCTTTCCTTTAAGAGTTATAAAATTGGGCGGGCACGGCAGCCGTCTACTATTCACCAGTGGTGATCCCGCCCCGTTAGTGCTTCAGTGAAATATAAAACATTGTCGGCCATCTTTTTGATGTGGTAATTTTAAGTTCTGCAAATGGAGCGATAACACGAAGTGCATTAAGCTCACTTTCCGGCACATCTCCGACAATACTTTTTGCTTCATGGACAATTATTAGCGCCATTTTACCCAAAAGACGCATTAATGGCGGGAAAAACCCCTTATCAATTTTGGGGTGTTTGTCCATATTGTCAACAACCCATGACATTGTGGTTACGATTTTAATGAAAATAAGATGTATTTCTTGCCTGGGAAACACCAATAGCATCTTTTTTTCTTCGGCGATTTTCTTTTGTCTACGATTAAACATTGTCTTATCCTTTATTTTTTGTGAACCGCTTATTTAACTATTGGTTTGACATATTAATACGAGAATCAAAACCCCAATTCCAATTCCGATCACCCATGCAAAAAATTCGCTCCAGGGCATTCCATATCTCTCTTTGTCAAAATAGCGTCTTTCCTGCCATTGGTGACTTTTGGGGTGACTTTTATGGTGACCGTCTGGAATTAATAACCAGACAAAGGACATGACAATTAAATATGGAATACTTACTAAAACCTGTAACATTTTTCACCTCTCAGCTTTTAGATTGTCGCAAAAAGCGTTATACTTTTCGGAGTAATGACCGCTCATACAATAGACGGTTGCTCTACTCGAATAATTATAGTGGTGTGCCCTTAAATACTCCTCAGCATCCATCCTACTAAAGAAAATACCAGATATTTGGGAGGCAGCAATGTTAATGTCAAGAGACAAATTTTGTTTAGGATCAATAATAACCCAATAAGGTGAACGTGTTGCTTCGTGATTTGCCCGTCTTAGGGTTTCTTGAATCGTTGTTTCTGGGTATTTGTCGTTCATTGTTGTCTCCGTTTCTTTTTTACATTTATTATTGCAATTTTTGTGCCAAAAACCATTATTTCTGACTTCGTTCTCTAATTATTTCCTTTTTTCTCTTTTTTGCACAGCGATAACACAAATATCCAACATTGTAACGGACATTTCGGTCTGATTCGATCCAATAAATCTTCTGTTTTCGCTTAAATTTCCGGCCACAGCGCTCACATTTACGTGGAAGTGCCGTTCGTTCAAGTAAATCGTTTCTGGTTTCGTACATTAAGATGATTTCATTCATGTTTTTTGGCCTCTTTTTTGTTCTTTTTTGAAACACCGTTTCGATTTGCGTCAATTTTTGCGTTTAAAACCTTTGACTCAAACTTTGTTACCACAATTCCATTGCCATTAGCAATAGGTAAAATACACGATTTACAAATAGTGCTGGTGGGTGAATATCTGTGCACACATAATGGACAAATATTTTGTCGAACTCTTTTAAGTTGCTCACGCCCTTCTTTTGTTAATTTCATAATCTAATTCCTTATGTTTTCTATGTTTCCGTTTCTTGTGACATACCCAACTTTAACCAGGTCTTTAATAAATCCGTTTAAATTATTATCCCTAAGCCTGAACACAATAAAATTCACCGGCTCATCATAAAAACTTTCCGGTAAATTATTCATGGCGCTGGAAATCAATTCAAGTGTTTTAGAATGAAACACAGTGCTTTCCCTTTTTTGGGCTATTCTTATGGCCTGATGCAGTTTTAACAACTCAATTGTTGAAATTGTTAGATTCAGATTAGACTTTTTCATCTTTATTCTCCAATTCGTTCAAAAAGTCTGCAAATATTAATAAGTGTATGCACTTTAAACACTTAAATTAAAACTGGATTAGGGTGCATTAAAAATGTGTGTGCACCTTTTCTAAAATTCCAAAAATTCCGATCAGCAAAATAAATATGCTTAATAAATACATCCATTTGGTTTAAGTTGACTGGTGGTTTTATGTATGCAAGAAACATGCCATACTGCACATGGATTCTTACCAGATCGGCAAAACAGTAAATGTTCTCACTTATTTCCCTGCTAACCTGGAATGTTTCT
>JALTEO010000089.1 GCA_027073875.1 Bacteroidales bacterium | reverse complement strand
CATTAATTCTAAGGTAATTTTCTTTAAGGAAATACAAATATACGAAAAGTATCTGTAATTTAATACATTCTGAATTACAATTAATTTAGAAATCTCCATTTTCGTCAAAACAGAGACCAAAAACACCGGTATTATTCAATTAATACCAAAAACTCACGAAATTTTCTACTATTAAGAAATACCAACAAATTTGGAATTTTACAAAACCACGGATTTGGGTATTTCTAAATCGGAATTTCCCGCTTTGTCCTCCCTTTATTCATCGCACATTCATACAATTCATTACATTCTTGTATGAATGAAGCGGGTTAATCAAAGAAATCTCTTTGGAAAATATATCTTCATACCGAACCGCGAACCAATTGCTTAATTTCCTTTGCAAAAACCTGTTTTGCGGTTCGAGCATTAACAAAACCAACCATCAATCTATTTCATAAACTTGATAGTGGTTTAGTATCACATTAAAAAATATAGAAATTACAATTCCGTCACACCAAACTCTAAAATAGCATAGGGTTTGTTTGTCGAAACCGCTTTTAACTCTCGATATGCCTTTGAAATCAAATATTCAGGTTTTACATACTCATCTCCTCTTTGAAAGGGTCCGTATGTACTCACACCTATCCAATCAATATAATCATCTCCCGGATAATAGTATACAGGAGTATTCCACCATTCGTCAGGGTCGCTGTTAACATCAAAGTGATAAAACCACGAGATATTATTTGCACCAACAGAATCACATAAATCAATAATATGACGATAAGCATCACGAAAAATCTCCGGTCCATCGGGATAGTCGGAATCACCATATCCATCAGTTGTTCCTCCCCCATAATATGAGCCGTTCCACGAAAACCATACTCCATTAACCTCCGTTCCAAACTCCGCTAACAAATTTGTCCCACAATTCTTAGCCGCCCGTGCCCACGCAACAATAGCAGAATCGTATCTGCCATTTACCACATCCATCATTTTATATTTGGGGTCTGCTTGATTTTCTTCAAAAACACTCCTGAACATTAAACGGACAAATGGTGTTTTCCCTTCGCCAACAATTACATCAATAGCTTGTTGCGGAAAAACTAAACTATCGAGCCAATTATTTGAGAAATAAGCCCACGCAATTTCTTTCTGTGCCAATGCTTCAAAATCTTCAATATGTTTAGCTGTAACCTCATCCTCTGTTCCGGCAAAAAACGGAAATGCCGACAAATAAATTTTATTTTGTATCGGCACCAACTTATTACTACTGTCAAAATTACAAGAAGTTGCAAAAACAGCATTATCAACAAGTTTCTGATATGTTTTTAAAGAATGATGTGATGAATTAATTGTCAAGTAAGTATTATCAAAATCCTCGTGCCAATACGATATGGCATCTATTCCGGGATAATTCCCCGATTCTACCTCAGTAAAAAAATCTTTTAACCACTTAGATTTGGAATGAACTAAAGAATAATGCTTTTTACAACCAAATAGTAAGGCAATCGATACCAGTAAAATAAAAATAGAAAACTTTCTCATATCTCTTTTTTTTAATAAAACAATTTCCTTTTCAATTTGTTCATCTGTTAGTGTTTCTTTTTTCAATGAAAAATGATACTATCCACCATTATACAAAATGGGAGCTATTCGTTACTATCAGGGAAATTCAGTTTCATATTGGGGAAAACATCCATACCCATCACAAACGACGATTGAAACTCATCTCTATTGATATTAAACGGAATATGGTTCATCTCAAAATATTCTATCAAAAGACTGGTTTTCAGATTAGCAATTAATCCTTTACCCGAAAATGGACAACCGCCCAAACCATTGATTACCGTATCAAAACTCCGGCATCCGTTTTTATATGCTGCATCTATTTTGTCATACCACGAATCCAGTGCCGTATGCAAATGAAAACCAAATTCAATATCTGCATATTTCGGCACCAATAACGAAAAGATACTGCTAATATTTTCGGGCACCGATTCTCCCGTAGTATCAGCCAACCAAATATATTTGATGCCCAATTTAGCAAATACATCTACCCACTCTTCAACAATTTCCATACTCCATTTGTCGCCATACGGATTACCAAAAGCCAATGATATATAGACTAACAACTCCTTGTTTTTCCTCAAACAGATATTATGCAGTTTATTAACGGTTATCAACGCTTTTGCCATATTGGAATTAATGTTCTTTTTCAAAAAAGTAGGCGAAATAGAAAACGGAAAACCCAAAAATGAGATTTTTTCATATTGGGCAGCCATCTCGCCACCGACGGTATTAGCCACAATAGCAAGTAACTTTGTTTTGGTTTCCGACAAATCCAGTTTATCAACTATTTCGGCAGTGTCTTTTAGCTGGGGCACAGCACGCGGCGAAACAAAACTGCCAAAATCCAAGATGTCAAAACCTACTTTAAGCAATTGATTCAAGTAAGTAATTTTTTTTTCCGTAGGAATAAATTGTGAGATACCTTGCATGGCATCACGGGGACATTCTATAATCTTTACTTGTTCCATCAACAGATAAAAGTTTTTACAAAGATAAAAACTTTTCGGGAATAAAAAAACCTTCATGCAAACAAATCACATGAAGGTTATTTTTTTATTAATGAAGATTTGAATTATTTATACAATTCTTTCAATTTATCACCTATTTCTTTAGATTTATCTACTTGTCCCAAACGATAATACAATTCTTTTAACGAAACCATTGTGTTTTTGTCTGTTCCCTTTATGGAATAAGCTTTCTCAAGATAAGGTAAAGCTACTTTCATTACACCTTTTGCATCATCCATCATTTTGGTGTATTTATTATTATCATCTTCGTCTTGTGCTTTCTTAATAATATCAACAGCTTGATTATAATATAATGCACCAAGGTTGTAATTAGCATCAAAATAATCTGGTTTTAACGACAACGCCTTTTTATAGTCTGGAATTGCTTTTTCCGGTTGCTTTAAATTAACATCATATAAACTACCCCGGGCATAATAAAAGTCAGGGTTGGTTGTGTCTTTTGCAATAGCTACATTCAGATAATTTAATGCGTCATCTGTCTTCCCTGATGACAAATAATAATTAATCATTTCAACGACCAACGGATTACTGCCATTAGGATATTTTTCGATTCCTTTTTTTAGCGTTTTTAAATAGTGAACCGTATCTTTCTGTTCTTTATAGGTTTTTGCCAAAAGGAAATACATACTTGCTTTTTCGGTATCGTCTTTGCCATATTCCAACTTGGTGATTTGCTTAAAATACTGAACAGCAGACTTATAATCTTTGGCTTTCTCGGCAGATAAGGCAGCATAATAAACTACGGGTGTATCTATTTTTCCCGTTAACGAACTGACAAACAAAGAGCCCTCAAAAGAGCTTTGTGCTTTCTTATATGCTTTTTCCTTGGAATATTGATTAACACCTCTGTTTACCAGAATATTTGCCAGTGCAGGATACCTGTTGGTAACAATATCAAGGATAATACTTTGGTCAACATAGTGTGTATTTCTATCCCTTAATGCATTAACAAATTTCATTAGGTCATCGTAATTATTTTCAATGTCCAGATTGTGCATAGCAGGATCTTTGAAATTCAGCAACAACGCTTTTTTGTAAGCAACAAATGCCGTATCGGCAGCATCGGGAGACAATGATTTATATTCATCGCTCGTGTGAATTGCCTGATAAATTTGTCCTTTATACCACCAAGTACGCGGATCATTAATAGTTTTCGGATGCTTACACGCAGCATCAATGGCTTCTTTGGCTTTATCTAATTCACCATATTTCAAATAATTCAGAGCACTTGCCCGTTTATTAGGTTGTGCTTTCACCAACATCCCTGTCAACAACAAGGCAGCCATAATAAAAATTACTTTTTTCATACGAATCATTTTTTATTCAATTGTTACAAAAATAAAACCAAATTTTCAAATACAAAGAATTTGAGTTACAAAACTTATTCTTATTTGCTAAAAAACACACCAATACGCTACAGTATTAATCCTGAGGTGCATCATCAGCAGCATCGGCTTCCGTATCCGTTGTCGTTTCCGTAGGTGCTTGGTTATCATCGTTTGTCGTTTCATCAACTTCTCCTTCGAGTAACTCGTCTTCATCACCCAAATCAGAAACTTTAGCTACTGCAGCTATCGTATCACCATCTTTCAGATTAATCAACCGGACGCCCTGTGTTGCCCGTCCCATAGTCCGCAATGCACTCACATCCATACGAATGGTGATACCGGAAGTATTGATAATCATTAATTGATTTTTGTCTGTAACGCTATGAATACTTATTAGTTTTCCCGTTTTTTCTGTAATATTCAGTGTTTTCACACCTTTTGCACCTCGTTTAGTTAAGCGATAAGCTTCAATAGATGAGCGTTTCCCGTAACCGTTTTCGGAAATTACCATCACATCTTCGTTATCATTCTCAACCGCAATCATTCCTATGACAAAATCGCCCTCTCCTAATGTAACACCCTTAACACCCGAGGCAGTTCTACCAATAGGACGAACAGAATTATTTTTAAAGCGGACAGCTTTACCCATATTGGTTGCCAACATAATGTCCATATTATCGTTGGTCAAAATAGCATCTAACAATTCGTCATTTTCCTTTATGGTAATGGCATTAATTCCTCCTGAACGCGGGCGGGAATATGCTTCCAGTCTCGTTTTTTTGATAATACCGTTCTTCGATGCCAAAATCACAAAATGGTTGTTGATTACCTCTTCGTCTTTTAGGTCACAAACATTAAAAAATGCCTTTATCTTATCTTCAGGGTCAATATTTAAAATATTCTGAACGGCACGACCTTTTGAAGTTTTAGATCCTTCGGCAATTTGATATACTTTAAGCCAATGCACGCGTCCCATCTTTGTAAAAAACAACATTGTGCTGTGCATTTTGGCAATATACATATGCTTTACAAAGTCTTCATCTCGCGTTGCTGTTCCTCTCGAACCAACACCACCCCTACGCTGCAATCTATATTCTGCCAATGGTGTCCGTTTGATATAGCCGAGATGCGAGATTGTAATTACCATTTCTTCGTTGGCATAAAAATCTTCCGGATTAAATTCTTCGGCATTCTGTTCAATCTCAGAGCGTCGCTCGTCACCATATTTTTCTTTTATTTCCAGTAGTTCTTCCTTGATAATCTGCATCCGCATTGATTCATCGGAAAGAATTTGTTGCAGGTGCTCAATCAATTTCAATAGTTCTTCATATTCAGCTTTTAATTTGTCGCGTTCCAATCCTGTTAAAGCACGCAAACGCATATCTACGATAGCACGAGCTTGAATTTCTGATATTTCAAAACGGGTCATCAACCGTTCACGAGCTTCATCTACTGTTTTAGAGCTTCGTATAATGCTGATAACTTCGTCAATATTATCAACGGCAATAATTAATCCTTCGAGAATGTGTGCCCGTTTTTGAGCTTGCTCCAATTCATATTTTGTGCGACGAATAACCACATCGTGACGATGCTCAATAAAATAATGGATTAGCTCTTTTAGATTAAGCAGTTTCGGACGACCATTTACCAGCACAATATTATTGACATTGAAACTAGTTTGCAATGGCGTTAATTTAAAAAGTGTATTAATTACAACATCAGAATTGGCATCTCGTTTTAAATCAATGACAATACGCATTCCTTTGCGGTCTGACTCATCATTAATATTTGAGATACCATCAATTTTCTTTTCATTTACAAGATCGGCAATCTTTTTGATTAACTCTGCTTTGTTTACCTGATATGGAATTTCAGTAATAACCAACTGCTCTTTGCCTGACTTATGTTGCTCAATTTCGTATTTTGAACGAATAACAACTCGTCCTCTTCCTGTTTCAAAAGCATCGCGAACGCCGGCATAACCATAAATAATACCACCTGTTGGGAAATCAGGTGCTTTAACAATATCAATTAACTCGTTTATCTCAATATCGTGATTATCAACATAAGCCACAAGTGCATCAACAATATCGGATAAATTATGTGGTGCCATATTTGTTGCCATACCAACGGCAATCCCTGAAGCTCCATTTACCAATAAAGTAGGTATTCTTGTCGGCAAAACGGTTGGTTCTTTCAACGAATCATCAAAATTCAATTGAAAATCAACTGTATTTTTATCAATATCCCGTAGTGTTTCTTCAGCAATTTTTGCTAAACGGGCTTCCGTATAACGCATGGCAGCAGGGCTGTCTCCGTCAATGGAACCAAAGTTACCTTGTCCATGAACTAAAGGATACCGTAACGACCACGGCTGAGCCATACGAACCATCGCATCGTAAACCGAAGAATCGCCATGTGGATGATATTTACCAAGCACCTCACCTACGATTCTGGCAGACTTCTTATGTGGACGATTGGAAAAAATTCCCAATTCATTCATTCCAAATAAAACTCTTCTGTGCACCGGCTTCATCCCGTCTCTAACATCGGGTAATGCACGCGAAACAATCACCGACATTGAATAATCAATGTAAGATGACTTCATCTCTTCTTCGATATTGACTTTCAGAATATTTCCTGATTCTTGCATATAATTATGTTGTATAAGTTTTTTTTAAGGAACGCTAAATTATGTGTAAAATTGTGAAATAATATTTTGAACCATGAACGCTAAATTTTCACAAAATGTAAATGACATCCTCTCTTACAGTAAAGAGGAAGCTATTCGACTGGGAAACAATTATATAGGAATAGAACATCTTTTTCTCGGATTGCTAAGAGAAGGAACGGGCAAAGCTATTGACATTTTAAAGGAACATAAAGTCAACCTCTCCGAATTGAAAAAAAATATTGAATCAAGAATAAAAGTCAGTTCTCACGAGCAAGAAAAAGCCATTAAAAGTGCCATGCAACAGAACCTCCCTTTGACTATTGAAGCTGAACGGGTTATTAAATTAGTTTTCTTAGAAGCCACTGATTTAGACGATCATATCATAGATACCGAGCATCTTTTACTGGCAATTCTAAGAACCGATAAAAACATTATTAACGAAATAATGGAAAATTACGGAATAACTTATTCCACAATCAAAAAAGACCTATCCGGTTCTGACACTGAAAGTTTTTTCGATGACCCGCTTTTTAATCCTAAAGATAAAATAGAAGGTGAAGATGATGATGACGACGATTTCAGTTCATCAAGAAAAAAATCTTTTTCTTCTTCATCCGGTTCAAAGTCAAGTTCTACTACACCTGTATTGGACAATTTTGGTATTGATATTACAAAAGCAGCCGAAGAAAATAAATTAGACCCTATTGTCGGGCGTGAAAAAGAAATTCAACGACTTTCCCAGATTCTTTCGCGTCGTAAAAAAAATAATCCCGTATTAATTGGTGAACCCGGTGTAGGGAAATCAGCCATCGTAGAAGGACTGGCAATGCGTATCATCAAACGAAAAGTTGCCCGTGTGTTATTCGACAAACGCGTAATAACCCTTGATTTGGCTTCCATTGTTGCCGGTACAAAATACCGTGGACAATTTGAAGAACGGATGAAAGCCATTCTTAACGAGTTGTCAAAAAATGATGATATCATTCTGTTTATTGATGAAATACATACCATTGTAGGAGCCGGTTCCGCCACAGGATCGTTAGATGCTGCCAATATGTTAAAACCTGCTTTGGCAAGAGGCGAGATTCAATGTATAGGAGCAACAACACTTGACGAATACCGCCAATACATTGAAAAAGACGGTGCTTTGGAACGCCGCTTTCAAAAAGTAATGGTTGACCCAACCTCAGTTGAAGAAACAGTGGAAATTCTTAAAAATATCAAATCACATTACGAAGATTATCACAATGTCCGATATTCCGATGCTTCTCTTGAGGCGTGTGTTTATCTGACTGAACGATATATCAGCGACAGGCATTTGCCCGATAAAGCCATTGACGCATTGGATGAAGCCGGTGCTCGCGTTCATATCTCAAAAATACACATTCCTAAAAAAATCATTTCACTGGAAAAAGAATTGGAAAAAATTAACCAACAGAAATTACTCGCTGTCAAACAACAAGACTTTGAGAAAGCAGCCGGTTTCCGTGATTCCGAAAAAAAAGTAAAAGAAAATATCAGCGAAGAGAAAAAGAAATGGGAAGAAAGTTTGGCCATCAATAGAGCAAAAGTAGATGAACAAGAAGTTGCCGAGGTTGTTGCACTGATGTCGGGTGTTCCCGTACAACGCATTGCACAAGCCGAAGGTATGCGATTAGCCAAAATGGAAAAATCGCTTCGCAGTAAAGTTATCGGACAAGATCAAGCCATTGTTCAAATATCAAAAGCCATTAAACGGAACCGTGTCGGTTTAAAAGACCCGAAACGACCTATCGGTTCGTTTATTTTCCTCGGGCAAACAGGTGTGGGGAAAACCTATCTGGCAAAAATGTTGGCTGAATATTTATTTGACTCTGCCGATGCCCTTATTCGTGTGGACATGAGTGAATATATGGAAAAATTCTCCGTCTCACGACTCATCGGCTCTCCTCCGGGATATGTCGGCTACGAAGAAGGCGGACAACTGACCGAAAAAATTCGTCGTCATCCCTACTCTGTCGTCTTGCTCGATGAAATTGAAAAAGCTCATCCCGATATTTTCAATCTTTTATTGCAGGTATTGGACGAAGGTCACCTAACAGACGGACTGGGACGAAAAATTGATTTCAAAAACACCATTATAATAATGACTTCCAATATCGGCACACGCCAATTGGCTGAATATGGTTCAGGTGTAGGATTTGATACCACCGCACGAAAAAGTTCGGTAGAAGACCGTTCCCGCAGTATTTTGGAAAATGCGTTACGAAAAGTTTTCAAACCTGAGTTTCTGAATCGTGTTGATGATGTCATCATCTTTAACCAACTTGTAAAGAAAGATATTGAGAAAATTATTGACATTGAGTTGAAAGGGCTCTACAAACGAACTAAAACCCTGAATCTTGACATTCAACTATCACCCGCAGCTAAAGCATTCTTAATAGATAAAGGATACGACCAAAAATTTGGTGCCCGTCCATTAAAAAGAGCCATCCAGAAATATGTAGAAGATGTTCTGGCTGAATACATTATTGACAATAACATTCGTGGTAAAGCAAAATTATTTTTAGGTTATAGTAACAAAACAGGAGAGATAACCGTTAAGAGAAAATAATAAATTTTATTAAAAAGGGAAAACTATATATTATGAGATTACAACATATATTTATTGTTGCATCTATCTTGTTGTTTACACACATTAACGCATCTGCACAAACAACAAACGATACCGTAAAAAACAACCTGCCGAAAATTTATTTAGATTGTAACGAATGTGATATGGCTTATATCAAAGACCATCTGACATTTGTCAATTATGTAAGAGAACGCCGTGAAGCCGACATACACATTCTAACAACCGGAAGCGAAACAGGTAGCGGCGGATTTAAAGTTATTCTGATATTTTACGGACAAAATCGTTTTGCAGGCAAAACAGATACTTTATCATTCTCAGTAAAGCCAAGTACTGCAAGAGAGATCATCAAAGAAAAAATGGTAAATGTACTAAAAGCAGGCATCATTCAATTTATGACAGAGATGAATGAGTTTGATAATTTTACCATCAAATATAATGCTCCAGAAGGTAAAAGCAATCAAGTATCGGAAAAAGAAGACCCATGGAATTATTGGATTTTTAGAACAAGTCTTAACGGATGGTACAACGGCGAAAGCTCTTATCAAAATTACAATTTTAACACCAGACTAAGTGCTAACCGGATTACAGAAAAATGGAAAATAGAATTTAATGCCAGTAATAACTACCATGAAAGCCATTATAAATATGGAGATGAAGAAAAATTAGGTATCACACGCAGTTATTATTTTAATCACGCATTAGTTAAAAGCTTAACCGACCATTGGTCTGTCGGATATAATTCTAATGCATATTCATCATCTTATTCAAATATTAATTATTCTTTTTCGTTAAATCCTGCAATAGAATATGATGTTTATCCTTATTCTCAATCAACAATAAAACAATTCCGTATCAGATATTCGATTGGTCCCAGCTACGAAGATTATATTGACACTACTGTTTTTGACAAGACACAAGAATTATTATTCCACCACACATTACAAATAGCATACGAAACAAATCAAAAATGGGGAAAAATCGGATTTGATATCTCCGCAGGTTCTTACTTGCACGACTTTTCATTGAATTCAACAAGACTTTCATCCAATATGTCGTTAAATCTTTTCAAAGGATTTTCCCTTTACCTGTATGGTTCAGTATCTTTTATTCATGATCAAATCTCTTTGTCTAAAGAAGAAGCTTCTTGGACCAGTATTCTGATTCACACCCAACAACTACCCACTACCTTTAACTATTACGCCAGTATAGGATTTTCATATACCTTCGGTTCTATTTACAACAATGTGGTAAATCCACGATTTGATTAGCTTTCTCAACAAACAAAAAATAATTCATTTTCTAAATAACCATCTTGACAGCGGTTTAGTATAAATTAAAATTTTGTGCAAATTTTGTACAAAACAAAAAAAGCAGCTACAACTTAAAGCTGTAACTGCTTAATTTTCAGCGTGGGCCCACCAGGGCTCGAACCTGGGACCCTCTGATTATGAGTCAGAATCAATAAC
>JALTEO010000088.1 GCA_027073875.1 Bacteroidales bacterium | reverse complement strand
TTCTGCAATAATTTCCGCTAAATCCAATATTTTAACTTCCGATTCTTTTTCTTTCATCTTTATTCCATCCATGAACATGGTCATACAAAGCGGACAAGCCGTTACAATTATCTCAGGATTAACCAATAGTGCATCTTCTGTTCTCAACTCGTAAATTTCCTTGTCTCCTTTTTCCGCTTCCTTAAACATTTGAGCACCACCACCACCACAGCATAATGCCTTGCTTCTGTTACGGTGCATTTCCGTTAAATTATCGGACAATTGATGAATTACAAATCGTGGTGCCTCATATACCCCATTTCCTCTACCCAAATAACACGGGTCGTGGTAGGTCATCTTTATTTTGCCAAAAGTTTTTTTGTCTAATACGATTTTTCCCGAATCAATTAGCTCTTTGATAAATTCGCTATGATGAATTACTTCGTAATTTCCACCTAATTCAGGATATTCATTTTTCAGCACATTATAATCATGCGGATCACAAGTAACAATTTTTTTAACCTCATAAGCATTTAAGGTTTCAATAACCTGAATTGCCTGCATCTGAAAAAGGAATTCGTTACCGGCACGACGGGCAGAATCTCCTGTGTCGGTTTCCTCGTTTCCTAATACAGCATAATTAATTTTGGCATACTCCAATATTTTTGTAAATGAACGAGTAATTTTTTTGGCACGGTCGTCAAAACTCCCTGCAGACCCTACCCAAAATAAGATATCCGGTTTCTTACCTTGTGCCACTAAATCTGCCATTAACGGAACTTCTATTTTTCTTTTGCCCATAATATTATATCGAATTCAGGTTAATGTAAAGTTCTTCTGCCCATTTTATGCGTTCGTGTGGCGGATATTGCCATGGAGCACCATTATTTTCCGTATTACTAAACATGGTATTGATAGGGGCAGGTGCTGATGATTCCTCCATCACCAAATACCGCCGCATTTCCAAAATAATAGACGGATGATCAATATTTAACGGACATTCCTGTGCACAAGCATTGCAAGTGGTACAAGCCCATAATTCTTCTTTGGTAATATAATCTCCTAAAAGTGAACGATTATCCTGATAGGTTTTACCTTCTTTTAATAAATTACCCATTATCTCTGTCATCCGGGCACGGTAATTCATTACAATTTTTCGTGGCGAAAGTAGTTTTCCCGTTAGGTTTGCCGGACATACAGATGTACACCTGCCGCATTGCGTACAAGTTAACGAATCAGTATAATTTTTCCATGTGCCGTCTTGTACATCTTTCATTCCGAACCGTTCAATTTCCTGTGGGTCTTCATCTGCGGGTTGGTCAAAAGCATTACCGCTCAGCATTAGTTTTACTTCTTTGGTTACCCGCTCCATATTATACATCTTGGTTAACGGCGTCATCCTGCTAAAAAAGACATTTGGCAACGACATAAACACATGAAAATGCTTAGAATAAGGCAGATAATTCATAAAAAGGAAAATGGTCAGAATATGAATCCACCAATTAATATGGTAAATAGAATTGAGTGTTGCGACTGATGTAGAAGCAAAAAAAGTTTTTGCCAGTATTTTGCCTACAGGGAAATATCCTTCGGTTCCTCCCATCGCAACAAACGAAGTATTCATCAACAGAAGCGACACCATTAATATTAAAATAAGTGTCAGTGCAAAATTGGCATCCAAATGTGATTTGTGTGTCATTTCAACACCATTAAACCGCTTTACCAAATGGAAAAAACGACGAACCAAAAATACAATAACAGCAATGGCAATAATTAACCCGAAAATATCACCCGACGCCATAAAAAAGTCATAAACAGGCCCTAAGAACAAAAATATTCTATCGGTTCCAAAAAGTCCGTCTAACAGCATTTCAAAAGAACCAAACAGAATCATCAGAAATCCCCAAAACACCAATGCGTGAAGAATTCCGGCAAAAGGAAATCTCAAAATTCTTTTTTGAAAAATTCCATTAGAAAGAAATCGTTTTATTCTTGGTCCAAGCGGTAATATCGGATAAGGGTTCTTCAGCATTTTAATAATGCGAAAGACTCTGGAAAACGACCAAGCCAAAATACCAAAAGCAATAATCGTAACGACAATAAAAATAATCTGTTGAACCATTGGGTTATTTTTTTTTCGCAGCCAAAAATAATAAAAATTCCGGCAAAAACCCATAATATATTTTAAAACATATCTATGTTATTCAATATGTATTGGAACTTGTTCGGTACGACAAAAGCTATTAATACCGATTACCACAAACTATGCACTAAAAACTACACACTATGAACTAAAATTATATTAGGGGAGTTCAACGAGTTACTCGTCTTTCTTGATAACCGTTTTTCCAAAATCAAATACAGAGAAATGCAGATACCGTTTGGGATTTTGTTTGATATCTTCCAACAAGTAATCTAAATCTTTTGAAGATTTTTCCAAATGGTTGTAGAGTGTATCATTATTGATTAACATACCGATAGTACCCTGACCACTATTAATTTTCTCAACAATTTGATTGGTTTGATTGAGTGTTTTTTCGGCATTTTCCATCACTGTAACAAATTGAATACGGGCAAGTGTATCAGAAATGGAAGAAAAATTATTAATTATATTGGTCAGCTCTTCATTATTGTTTTTCAAATTGGCAGAAATGGATTCAATATTAGAGAAAATCAGAGAAAGCTTTCCTCTTTGCGTTGTCATAAGCGTATCTATTGACAGAGATGTTTCTTCCAAATACTGAACAGTCTTTTTTATACTTTCAAAAGATAACGATAAATTTTTACGGGTTTTTTCGTTAAATATATCTTGAACAACTGTAACTGCTGAATCAATAGACAAAATTAAGCTTTCTGTTTTTTTCTTTAATGGCAATAATTCGGCATTTACCTGTTCTTTTAAATCTTTCTCCGTATTAGAAAGGAGTGTATCACCATCTGTCAAAGCATTAGCGGAATTGGAAAGAACTAACTTAATAGCTTTAGTTCCCATAATATCGAAACTATAAATCTGTGCGATGGACGAATCGGGAATACTAAAATCTTTTTTCACCGAAAAAGCTACTAATACACCGGAGTAATCCGGTTTTAATGTAATTTCCTTTACCTGCCCAACTTTATAACCGTTAATGGTAACACTATTAGAAACTTTTAATCCACTAACATTGGGATAGATAGCATAAAAAGTGTTATCAGGATTAAAAAAATCAATTCCTTTCAAATAGTTTGCACCTATTATTAATATGGTAATTGCTATTAAAAAAACACTTCCTATGATTATTTTACTTTTCACGCTATAATTATTTTTTTTCTATTTT
>JALTEO010000087.1 GCA_027073875.1 Bacteroidales bacterium | reverse complement strand
TCAATCTCAGAAAAAGGAAAAAATGATTTCAAAAAATTCAGAATAAATGGCATAATATCCATGCCGACAACACCTCCAATTTTGTGGGTTCAACAAAATTTTACATCTGGTGTTGTCGGTTTTTCAATCTTTATCTTGTTTTCAATGACTTCTTTTTTCTTTCAGATTAATTTCGTTACTTTCACGCACATTAGGAGTATAGAATAAAAAGTGTTTCTTTAATGGTGAGCGGGGAGAATGGTGTAAAGGCTTTTATCTGTATTCAGGGGGGTAATGTATGAAGATAAAGCCGAGAATTGTATTTTTCCTTCTGAGTTTGCTTGTTTCCCATTATTTTTTCCTATTTTATGTCCAGCCTCGAACAAAGATGTCATGTGAATGGCAAGCGTTTCTATATTTTATAGTAGTTGATGCGTTTCCGATTTTATTGATCAGAGATATGGAATCAGGAAGACTTATGAACGTATCATTTATGATTCTCCCCTTTTTCTCTCTGCAGTTAAAATACATCTATGCCAAGCTTCATCATAGTCGTCTAATCCTAACTTACCAAGAAAATCTTAAACTTAAACATTTACGTAGTTCTTTTAGAGATATGAAGTTTTGCGTAAGATTTTCAATGACTAAAGTGATAATGGCTCAGGTTCATATACTAACTTCTTCTTATGAATTCTGAAAAGAGAAAGGAGGGAAGAAAAAATTGATCTTGAAAAATCCTTAGAATCAAAGCAAGGATGAAAACCCATTTGAAGAAAATGCGTATTTTTTAAAAAGGGGGAATAGAAAATGGCCATTGTCTTATATGAAAAAAACAAGGAACTTGCGGAGGGAATAGCACAAACACTTGAGAAAGAAAAAATTGTTTCCCAAGTAAAAGTTGAAAAAGATTTTGAAAAAGCAAAGGAATCTAGGAGCGATGTAATTGCAATCGAGCCATTGGAAACACTTCCAAAGATTAAAAATATTGGTGATGGTGCCACTCTGATAACCGTTTGGAATGAAAAAGAACTGGAAAATTACATCTCCAAAATGAAGAATGGGACTGAATTGAAAAATGCTTTATCTCCATTCAGAAGATATGACGTGGTTTACTCAGACTCCGATCCTCTTATTATAGTAGAAGAAGGCATCAAACCCGTACTTTCTCATACTTCTCATGGTTATTTGCTATTCTTGAATTATCAAGATCAGAAAATGGATGATTTGTTGCTTAAAGCTTCATATTTGTTAGAGGAGAGATTTCCAAGAATAAAAAGACTGATCCGCATGAGAAACCAAATCTTGCTAACAAAAAAAATGAGCGAGCTCATTCCAGAAATCCAAGCTAAAATTATTGACAGAATTGTCAACGTGATCAACGAAATGGCAAATTTACCATTTTCTCTTGATAAAATGCCTTTGAAAGATTTTCAAAAAGGCGTTAAAAAATTGGACGAATATATAAATGAAGTAAAAGAGTGCGCAGATGAGCTGGAAGACGCAAAATTCATGGATTTTCTCTCTAAATACGTGAAGCCATCTCAATTATCTAAAGATGTGAGTCTCAAAGAAGATCTCTTAGAAATGATTGCTTATACTGCCGCCGGCTTAGATGCTGCAAGTGGTACGTGGCTTTCAAAAAAAGGCAAAAAACTCGTTAAAAAAGTTCTGAAAAACGTAGGCTCAAAAAGAAAAGAGAAACGTAAAATCAAGAGACTTTATAAGGACTTAAGAAAGAAATATGAAAATGAGATAAAAAAAGATTCATCATCAAAGAATTACATCCTCAGCGAAGAATTCTTGGAGTTAGCAATATTCTTTGAAAATCTTAAATATGTGTTGAAAGATCAAGTGGAAACTATAACCAACACTAATATGGTTATGAGTAGTACTTTTAATCTTGCAAAAAACCTTGAGGATGTGTCCAACACCCTGAAAAAGTACATATCAAATGTAAACCCAACTGATGATGACAAAATAATGATATTCAGTCCCGTAAAATCAAAACTAAATAACCTTGAAAATCTTGTCGATCCAATTCTGAAGAGCTGGACAAATAGTTTTAAAGATAAGAAAGAGATCGAAGAGCGAGAAAAACTTCTTAACAACATTTCTATGATTCTTGGAGACTTGATGAACAAAACCGAGAGTACAAGTAGCTTCATTCAAAAAAACGGAACAATCGCCAGTATTTTGACCAATTTCATTTCGGTCATAAAAGACAAAACCGCTTTTGATGGCACTAAAAAAGATATGAAAGAAATAAAAAAAGTTTCAAAAGAGCTCAGCGATCAGCTTATTCAGATGGTCAGAGACACAATTGAAAAAATTCAAAATGATAAAGAATCGCAAGAAGTTTCAAATGAAGTAATAGAGGCCTGGGAATATGTAAAGCATTCCATAAAAGCAGGGGGAGAGTCGATAAGAATTGAGCGGAGACAACACATATTCCTTTTTTTCATAATTTTAATTGTTGTTATAGCTACTGCAGTCGGAAGTGGGTATTGGCTGTGGAGAGCAGGGTATCTTAATTTCGCTAATCCGCTCCTTAACTGGATAAAAAGTTTGTTAAGGCTCTGACAAAAAATTGTAGTTTAAATTCTTGAAACTTACGAATCAAAACGATCAACATGGGAAATAGAAGTTTACATAGCTCATAAAAAATATTTTCCCATAAGATTTTGTAAAGGGCACAATGTTTCTTACAAGTTTCAATAATTTTTAATAGCTACGGGGGGTGAAAAAGGTGAGAAAATTTTTAGGATTTCTTTTATTTTTAATAGGTGGAGGAGTATTAGGATGGATTTACCTTACAAAGGCAAATTTTATAAGCATAACACCACAAATAAGCTTCGTATTCCAGACTCATACGAGTTTTACAATAAGCATTCTAGTTTCTTTTTTTGTTTTTCTAATAGGTCTTTTATTGATGGGAAGAGTTTTAACTGGGATAATATTCATTTTAATAGGCATTATAGGTATAATTTCCCCTATACTCACGAAGTTTGAGATCTTTCCCATGCCAAATGGACGAGTTTTCATATGGCTTCTCCATGATAAATTCTATGTAACTGTGTTGGTAAGTTTTGTGGTTTTGGTTATTGGAATTTTAATGGTAAGTGGGAGGAAAAAAACAATGATCAAACGGGACAAAACAGCTTAGCCGACATTCTCTCTTCAGACATATCTATTTACATTCTTCTGAAAAACGTTTTTATAACCTTGTAGGTTCAATTATAAGATACTGAGGCGATGAATGATGAAGTTAAAACCAACGTTTATTTCTTTCGCTTTAAGGTATTTTGTTTTCACTTATTTCCTTCTTTGGGCTC
>JALTEO010000086.1 GCA_027073875.1 Bacteroidales bacterium | reverse complement strand
TTTATATGCCCTGTAATAACAGTTCTATCTTTTTCAAACAATAAAGCAATTTCATCTTGCCGAAGCCAAATTGTTTCATTATTTAAGGATACTTTTAGTTCTATTTCGCCATTTTTGTATATAACTATGTTTTGTTCTTTATTCATCCTTTTTAATAATATTTAGATATGAACTTACACTTGAATATTTTAATTTTCCGAACCGGTCGCAATTTGTGACCGGTTCAGTTTTTTATTATCAGTCAATTGAAATCTGAAATCATCCGGAAATCGTTCAATATTTCGTTTTGGCTATTTTTCAGCAAATATAAAACTTTATTTTTATAGAATCCTGAAATTTGCAAATAAGTTTTTTTAATCAAATCACAGTTTTTAACTTGTTTTTTTATGAATTTCTAATTAAATAGTCGTTATTTACAGATTCCGAAATCCAGAAATCAAGTTTCAAGGGCAGGCAAGTTCGAAATGACGGATACTGTGAATGAGATTATTACGCTCACTGCGTTCGCTCATAATGGCGGAAGGATTTTGAGGGCAGGCAGTTCGGAATTACAGAAAATACAGGATGAACACTCTTTTTTTGGAAGGATTTTAGCTTTTTATTGATTTGAGCGAGGAACACTCAAAAGGACTAAGATAATTAAAGCGAAAGACATAAATTAAATTGTATTCTATGATGAATAAAGCGGATTAATATTTTTTATCTTCCGGTTTGTTTTGATGATTAGATTGGTAAATAATTGCATTACAAGTGCATGGTGGTTCACCACAAATATTGCAAGAGTAGTTCTTTTCTATGCTGTCGTTTTTCCAAAATTCCGGAATTTTACGAACTTGTATCATACCACATTTTTCTAATATACTTGAAATAACGGTATTTTCTTTTTTGTCCCAACAGATTGATAGGATACAATTTGATTTTTCGTTTAAAATTTTAATACTTTCGGTAGTTAGTAATGTGCCAATACCTTGATTTTTAAATTTATCTTTTACTGCAATGGTTTTTAGTACACCAATGGAGTTGCAACTTGAGAATTGTTTTTTGAACCATTGTGGCTCTTTGAGTGCCAATGATGCAATTTCTTCCGGTTTAATTGTTTGCATTAATTGAAATCCAACAATTTCATTATTTATTTTTACAACAATACAGGTTTTGGTTTTATCATCAATATAGCGTTGGAGTTCATTCTTGCTCAAATAACCACGACCAAAAAGATTATCGGCAATAATTAATAAATTATCAATGTCATTATTTGTTAATAGATTAATTGTCTTAATGCAATGGGATTTCATTGATTTTATGAAAACCTGATGAGATTAATTTTTGATAATTAATGTCGTTTGATACATCCCGCACTTATCTTTAAACAAATCTTTTGCCTTTGTAAGTCCGAGTTCATATGCTTTGTAGATATCAATACAAGCATTTTTTGTGTAGCGAAATCGTCCACGGGCAATTCCACGGTTGTAATAAGCTTCCGGTAATAACGAATCAATTTCAAGTGCACGGTTATAATCGTTAATGGCATCAGGATACATTCCTACATTAGCATAGCAAACGCCACGATTCACATAATTACTTGCTTTTTTCGGGGCTTGTCTTATTTTTGCTGAATAGTCAGCAATTTGTTTATATACAGCTTGTTTTTGCTCCTGCGTTATGGAAGTATTGAAATAATTATCAGACTGAATATTTTCTTTCTTATTATCTTGTCCTTTTATTGAAGACAATGAAAAAATAAGTAATATGATTATTAGACCGGTTTTAGTTTTCATTACAATGTTGACAATAAATTTCTTTTACTAATGAGTTTCTTAATACTTGGAATGAGATTTTATTTTTTGTAAATAGTTCACAAAAACGCTTAGGATTTATTTCTTGGGCTTTTTTCATAGCATAGACAAAACGATTTGAAAAAATTCGTGCATCGGAATAAGTACAGAGATAAATATAATTATAGAGTAATTTTTCGTTAATTGATTTGCCGTAGATGAAAGGTTCCAATATTTTGGCAGCAAAATTAAAATCTTTTGCTTGTACAAAAATATGAGATAGCTTCATTGCATTTTTCCAGTCATCATTTGCTTGATCGATATTGGCAATTTCCTTAATCTTTTGTAATTTTTCTTTGACCAATGGTGATGGTGTGTCTGTTGTATCAATAGCTTGGATAACACTTATCTGAAACTCTAAATTTAATAAATCAATAGTCTCTTTTGATAGTGATGTCTTGTAGAGATTGTCAATTGATTCTTGATATTGGCTAATTTCTGATTCGTCGGCGTATGATGTCTTGTTATGAATTTTGCAATAGATACTGTTGAATTTCAGATAACAATTATCAGGAGCTAAATGAGACAAGGCATCAATTTTATCACAATAGCTTTTATCTAAAAGGTCGGCACGGACATATTTTTGTAACCACAGTTTATTCATATATATTCCTGCCATTCCACTATTCATCGGTATTTCTTGGTTGCTTACAGCCAGAGAGTCATATTCTTTTGCCAATACTTTTTTGAATATATATTTCTGAATGGAGAGAGCTAATTCTTTATCGTTGTTTTTTACAGCTTTATTAAATCTGCTTACGACATAAGGTTGTTCTTTATCGCCTGTAATTTCGTAAGTAATATGTAATTCGATGGTGCCGTATCGTTCATTTTTCAGATAAGGTTCTAATTTTTTTGAAAGTCTGTTATTTTTGATATATTGCTGGGCTTCTGTCATTGACATTTTTGTCAGATTATCATATTCTGTTCCTGCTAAATCCCGTTTAAAGTCATCCCAGCTGTAACCGGTAACAATTTCCGGTTTAATCTCTGTTTTTTGTCGCTGGCTTAATGCAGAAACGATACTTTTTGCTCGTTTCTCCTGTAATCGTTTGTTGTTGGCATCGCTACCTTCAATAGATGAATAAGCCGTAATCTTTAATTTTTCAATAATAAAGTCCGGTTCTTTTAATTTTTTGATAAATGGCTCAATATCTTCTTTCTGATAATCAAACTTATTTCTTTCGAAAGGTATTTTAAATGTAAGGACATTCTTTTCAGCTTTTGGGACATATGGTTCTGTATTTGTTTGGATGGTATCTGCCAACAAATCTAATTCCTTGGTGTATTTAATGGTGCCTTCAATATGAGCAACCGGTGCACATTCTCTGCAAACATGTTTTTGTTTAATTATCATTAGGTTTATTTCGTATTCACCATCTAATTCCGGAGGAATAGTCCCTAGTAAAACTTTAATTTTCGTTTTTCGTTGTTTTTTGTCTGTAATGAGATTCTTTTTGTAGAGTTTTCTGGTAAATAACCGTTTTTGCATAATACCACGAT
>JALTEO010000085.1 GCA_027073875.1 Bacteroidales bacterium | reverse complement strand
ATGCTATTTTAAGCGGTGTAATCGGAGGAACAGTCAAAGAAGTAGAAGGAATTATTTCTGCTTTTAGGCAACAAAATCACAATTCAAAAGTTATTTTCACCGGAGGAGATGCCAAATTTTTGCACAGGTTCATTAAAAATGACATCTTTGTACTCCCAAATTTAGTTTTAGAAGGAATATATGAATTATACAAGTTTAATAAAAAGTAAGCTGTTTTTATCGGTAGCAATGCTCTTTTTATACGGCTTTTCACAAGCCCAATTTTCATCGTCGCCGTATTCCATTTTCGGTATTGGCGACAGACAATATCCATATTCCGCACCTGCTGCAGGAATGGGTTATGCTGCTATCGGTTTATACGACCACTCATCTATTAATGTTATTAATCCGGCTTCTTATGCTTCCCGCGACAGTCTGAGTTTTATTTTCGATTTGAGTATAAACAACCGTTTTAACTATTTTAAAACTAAAACTAATTCCGATTACGATATACAATCACATACCAGCCACTTGTTAATGGGATTTAGAGTGAGCAAATGGTGGGGAACAACCATCGGACTAACGCCATTTAGTAGTTGTGGCTATGCCATAGAATCTCAACAGAATGAGCCGAATATTGGTGATGTTAGTTACTACTTTAAAGGTAATGGCGGATTAAATCAATTTCTTATTGGAAACGGATTTGCACTGCACAAAAACTTGTCAGTAGGTATAAATGCGGCTTTTGTTTATGGCGATTTAGAACACGCCAGTTCTGCCATTTTACCATCCGGTGATTATTATTACAGCTTATTGCGTAACCGACTGGTTGTTGATGACTTTTATTTTAATTATGGACTAAATTATCACAACTCTGTAAAAGATAAATATAAGTATTCTATTGGTTTAATCTTTGATAATGCCCAAAGACTTAAAGCTCGAAGTACTTATTTGGCAACAAAATCTATTTTTTTAAATAGCACAATCATTGATACAATTGTTTATTCCGAAACCAAAGGAAAATTAATTTCAATGCCTATGCACTATGGAATTGGTGCCTCATTTGAAAAAGATAAATGGTTGTTTACTGCCGATTATTCATTTGCCCAATGGTCGCAAATGGAAATCAATAATGAAAGTGCCAAATTGTCCGATGAGAGCCAAATACATTTCGGTGCCCGCATTTTGCCAAACAGTAATGCTTACGGACATTATTTCAAACGGGTTGTTTATCGGTTTGGCGGATATTTTGAAAATACTGACTTACAGGTTAATGGTAATCAGTTGAAGCAATATGGCGTAACCTTTGGGTTTGGACTGCCTCTAAGAAAAACTCAAACAATGATAAACCTGTCATTTGATTTAGGAAAACGGGGTAATATTAACAATAATTTAATAGAAGAATATTACGGACTTTTGCGAATTAATTTAAATTTGCACGATATTTGGTTTGTAAAATCTAAGTTTGACTAAAATCTTTTAGAAAATGAAAAAAGTAAGTTTAATATTAAGTGTATTTTTATTAGTTGCCATTAGCATCTTTGGGCAAGATAATTCTGCTGCAAAGCAAACGGAAAGCAAGTATGGTAAAGATTCCGTTCAATGTATGAGGAATTTATCTCTTTACCACGAATATGTAAAACAAAAAAGCTATGCGGAAGCACTCCCCGGATGGAGAAAAGTTTTTGTTAATTGTCCGCGTGCAACTAAAAATATTTATATTGATGGTGCAAAAATTTATCGGTATTTGATTAAACAAGAAAAAGATGATACCATAAAAAAGAAATTAGTAGATACTTTGATGATGATTTATGATCAACGCATCAAATATTTTGCACAAGAAGGCAGTAACCTTGCTCGAAAAGCAGTAGATTTATACATTTATGACCATTCGCGTTATGCTGAAGCATATGATTTAGCTGTAAAGTCGCATAAAATACTCCAAGATAAAACACCTGCCGCCGCTATGCTTATATTATTTCAAACCTCTTTTAGAAAATTCCGTAAAAAAGAAGAAGACAAAGAGCAACTGGTTAATGATTTTTCAGAAGCATCAGCTGTGTTGGACAAACAATACAATACACAACAAGACCCAAAAAAGAAAGACCGGATAAAAAAATATCAAACTATTCTCGAAGATTTGTTTGCCAAGAGTGGTGCTGCTGATTGTGAGACCTTAGTTGGAATTTATTCTCCTAAGTTTGATGCCAATAAGGAAAATGTAGTTTTTCTGAAGCAAGTACTGAAAATTTTAGATAAAATAGGATGTACCGAAAGTGATTTATTTGCACAAGCAGCAGAAGCACTTTACAAACAAGAACCTTCTGCCGATGCAGCATACGGTTTGGCGAAAGTCTTTTTGAAAAAACAAGAATATTCTAAAGCCGTTGAATATTATAAGGAAGCAATTAACCATACTGATTCTGCAACGGATGTAAAAGCCGGATATTATTTTGAGTTGGCAACTGTACTGGGAGGAAAACTCGGACAAAATGAAGCTGCTCGCAGTTATGCCTACAAAGCATTGGCTATTCGTCCAAACTGGGGCGACCCGTATTTGCTGATAGGAAACCTTTATGCCGGAAGCAGCAAAAGTTGCGGTGAAGACGAATTCCATCAAAAAGCTGTTTTCTGGGCAGCCGTAGATAAATTTATTAAAGCAAAAACCGTTGACCCTTCTTGTTCGGAAAAAGCCAATAAATTTATCAGCAAATATTCGCAATATTTTCCGGATAAAGAAAATGCCTTTTTCAACAATGTAAAGGAAGGCGAAAGCTTTTCTATCGGTTGTTGGATAAATGAGACAACGAAAGCTCGATTTACACATTAAATTCTTGCAATACAAAAAAACTCATATTTCTGTTTTCTTGAAAAAGGGATGGTTCTTCATTGTCTTTGTGATAGCGTTAGTGTCCTGTAAAAATGACATTAATGAGGTGGTATCGTTAACAACCCATTATCATTATCCTGAAATGAGAGCTATTGATATTTCCATCTTTCGTTCCGACTCGGCAAAATTATATTTTCAGCTTTTTGCCAAGGAAATGATTCAATATTCCAACGGAAAGAACCCGTATATTCTATTCCCGCAAGGTTTTAATGCTAAGCATTTTAAACAATTCCCATCGCCCGAATCATCTATCCGTGCCAAATGGGCAAAATATTTTGTGAACAAAAAATTATGGTGGGCAAAAAATAATATAGTAGCTGAAAACAGTGATGGCGAAAAACTTTTTGCCGAAGAATTATATTGGGACCAAAAAAAAGGAATTATTTATTCCGATAAATATGTCAAAATACAAACACCGGAAGAAATTATTTTTGGTGAGGGTTTTGAAGCCGACCAAGATATGTCACATTATAAA
>JALTEO010000084.1 GCA_027073875.1 Bacteroidales bacterium | reverse complement strand
AAGAAAAACACTACATTTGTTTTTTTAACTAAAAGTTATAGCATGAATGCAAATTCAAAAAAATTATTAATAGTCGGTGGAATTGTTTTAGCAATTCTTTTGGCTTTCAGTGGTTCTATGTTCAAAACAATTAAACCCGGTGAGCGGGGAGTCATTTTCCGTCAGTTTACAACGGGATTGGATAAGGATCATATTTTACAGCCCGGTTTTCAGGTAATTGCACCGTGGAATACATTATATATTTATGAGGTTCGTGAGCAAAAAGTTGATGAAACAATGGATATTTTGGATAAAAACGGATTATCTATTGAAGTGGATATTACATGCCGTTTTAATCCTACTTACGACAGGATAGGGTATTTGCATGAACGGTTTGGAAGATCTTATGTTGAACGATTGATAATTCCGGAAATCAGATCGGCAGTCAGGAATGTGATGGGAAAATATATTGCTGAAGATATTTATTCAAAGAAAAGGGCAGAGGTGGAAACACAAATTATTAACCAAACTGATAGTATTTTGAAGAGCAATAATGTGGATATGAAGGCATTGTTGATCCGTTCTATCAAATTGCCTGAGAAAATCAGACAAGCTATTGATGCTAAATTGCAGCAGGAACAAGAAGCGTTAGCGTATAAATTCCGCTTAGAAAAAGAAGCCAGTGAGGCAGAAAGAAAATCAATTGAAGCAGGAGGTATTGCTAAATATAATGACATTATCAATCGTAGTTTAACAGATAAACTGTTGAAGATGAAAGGAATTGATGCTACACTTGAATTGGCTAAATCGCAAAATGCAAAAGTAGTTGTTGTTGGAAGCGGTAAAGATGGTTTACCATTGATTTTAGGAAACAATTAAAATCAAAATAAAGATGAAAAAGTTATTTTTATTGATGTTGTTGACAGGAATTTTGTTTTCCTGTAATCAAGCTCCTAAGAAAGTTGTAAAAAAGGAGATTAAGAAAATCATCATGAAAGATGATGACGGCACATCGTATAATATGATTGCGGATACTGTCAAATACCTAATTCCGCTTGACAAGGATTCGACGAGCGACAGACCGCCGTTTTTTACAGGATTTAATAAGATAAAATTTATATCTCAATTGGTTGATTCTGTGCTTGCCGGAAAAATAAAAGTGTATGATGATTTTGATAATTCTGAAATGACGATTGACGATGTTAAGCGTCAATTGGGTATGATTAGCGATACGGTTTATGTTGAGGATTTGGAGACAGGCGAAATGAAACAAAAAGTGGTTGTTCCTCAGTTTAATCCTGATGATGTGCGGGAATTATATGTCTATGAACGATGGTTCTACAACCCTGAAAAATGTGTCTTTAAGACAGAGATATTAGGATTTTCGCCCGTAAAATTTACGGTGAAAGACGACCAACCCGATGGGGAGGTAACAAAGGTTATTTTATTTACTGTTTACCCAAATAAGAAAATGCTAAAAAAGATGACAGGTGTTAAGTAATATATTTGATGGATAGCTTTAAATATGAGGATGATAGCAATTGATAAATAGCGTGTAAATCCGTAAATTTTAGTGTTGAAATGCCAATTTATGTTAATACATTTTTCAAAGTATTAATACAGGCATGGAAAATTTTATTTGATAAATTTGATAATGCATTGATTCTAAATGATGTAAGAGGTATTTTTTAGTCGGTGTTGAAAATCATAAGGGTGAAGAAAGCAAAAAGATTGATAATTCTATTTAGGATTTTGCAAAGGTTTCACATTGATTATTTTATTTTTGACGATAACGGGTATTTCAGCCCTTTGTATCGTGCCAACCGAATTTTTACCGAACCAACAGAAACAGGTGATTCTATCCAAAGCGGCAAATGATTTTTGTCGTTGGAAACCCACAATTGTAATGATTCCTCGGTAGATTTAAACACCTCTCCGGCTACCGTCATAATTGAAAATTTAATGGTATTATATTTTCCTATTTTTTTGTTTTTTAATATTGTTGGTCCCAGGTGCCTAAAATAAACATTCGTTAATTCATTGTCGAGCAAAATGTTAATGGGAATTTTTTGTCCCTTTGTCATTTTATTATAGTCCAAATTTCTGGCACGGTAAATAATTGACATCAAGTCATAAGTATCATCAGTAATAGGGATTGTATCACGGTAAAACGGCTTTTTGTAGGATTCGTATTCGGAATATGCTACTTTTTTATGGTGATTAAAATGGTATTTAATATTAATTGTATAACCACCCTCATCAACATTGCGGACATAATAAACCGGCTTATAGTCTTTTTGTGAAAGAACAGTTTGATACAAATCTTTGACTTTAAAAAACCTGTCCCACGATTTATAGGTTTGTCCTATTGCCGTAATTACAAAATATTTTTTCCCGTTAATTTCTTTTTCAGTAATTTTAAAGGTGGCTTCACCCACATCTAGCCAGATAAATCCCCAGTTATAGGAAACGATATAGGTAACTTCTTCGCCGGCTTGAAATGCAGAAATAGGTACGCTTTGCGAAAAACTACTTATAAGAATCCCCCAAAAATAAAATATTAAAATAACTTTTTTCATAGGGCTAAGATTATGATAGAATAAAACGCCATGGTTTATTTTTCCATTCGTCTTCTGCATAATCTATGCCAACCCGCGGAGCAGTTTTTATTTTATCTGTACTTCCCTGAAAGTTATGACTCAAAATTTTAATGCGGTTGTCTTGTAAAACAGGTGTCCCGTAAAGTGATTTGTTGATGCCTAAAACTTTTCCTGTTTTACCCGGTCCGTTATAATTAGCAAACACTTTTCCTGTTGTTACATCAAATTCTTTAATGCCACGAATTAATACGGCTTGCGGTTGATTGATTTTACCTGTAACAATATTAAGCATCCAATACATTCCGTAAATCAGATACACATAATAAACTCCTCCGGCGTGATACATTATTTCCGTACGAGTTGTTCTGCCTTTGCTGCAATGACACCCCATATCTTCTTCTCCGCAATAAGCTTCTGTTTCAGTAATAAAAAAATACCGATTTCCTGCTTTGGTTTTTAATTGAACTATCTTTCCTAAAAGTTGTGGTGCCACTTCAAGGACATCTTGCCTGAAAAACGAAATGCTGAGAGAACTTTGGTTCACAAATTTATTTTTTCGATTTCAAAATTTTAGTTATATCTAATTGGTTTGCAGGAAATCTTGTAATTCATCACAAGCTAACTCACATTGGTCAATGCAATCTTCTATTGTTTCTTTTAATGATGTTTCTTTTTCTAAATCGGGATTTGTCTCTATATCTTCTAGTTCTTTGGCAATAGTTTCCATACCGAAAGTGCGTAACGAAGATTTAAATTTATGTGTAAG
>JALTEO010000083.1 GCA_027073875.1 Bacteroidales bacterium | reverse complement strand
CAATTTGGTCAATCAAATTACCAAAGGCAAATGGGAAGTTTCCGATTTCAAAGGATATGATACTAAACGCAATTGGGTATATTATTTATCTACCGAAGTTTCGCCAACTTGCAAAACACTTTACAAAGTTCATCTTGATGGTAGCGGAAAAACTTTGGTCAGCCCGGAACATGGTGTAAGCGATGCCGAATTCAGTAGTAATTTTTCGTACTACATTTTGTCGCATTCCACGGCAAACACACCGGAAACCTATACGCTTTTCAATGCCAAAGGCAAAGCTATCAGAACACTGGAAGACAATCACGATTTAGCTGAGAGTATGAAAAATATGAATCTTCCGAAAAAAGAATTTTTTACCGTAAAAGTAACCGATGGCACTGTCCTCAACGGTTGGATGATAAAACCCGCCAATTTTGATAAAAACAAAAAATATCCGGTTTTTATGACTGTTTACGGTGGTCCCGGTAACCAAACCGTGATGGACCAATGGGAATATACAGCGTTATGGCACGATTATATTGCTTCGCAAGGTTACATTGTGGTATCGGTAGATAACCGCGGTACTAACGGACGGGGAAAAGCTTTCCGCCAAGCTACTTACGGACAAATGGGAAAGATAGAAACCCAAGACCAAATTGATGTGGTAAAATATTTACAGAAACAATCCTATGTTGACGGTAATCGTGTAGGCATTCAAGGATGGAGCTACGGCGGATTTATGGCTACCTCGTGTCTGGAAAAAGGTGCCGGTTATTTCAAAGCCGCTATTGCTATAGCTCCGGTAACCAACTGGCGATATTACGATTCCATCTACACCGAACGGTATATGGGTTTACCACAGGATAATGCCGATGGATATGATGACAATTCGCCAATTAATCATGTTAAAGAAATTAAAGGAAAATTTATGTTGGCACACGGGACCGGCGACGACAATGTTCATTTCCAAAATTCCATTGAGCTGATTACCAAATTAGTGGATGCGAACAAGCATTTTCATCTGATGATTTATCCGAATAGCAATCATGGTATTTATACCGGACGAAATACCCGCTACCATCTGTTTACGGAAATGACCGATTTTATTTTAGAAAATATTTAACGGGAGAAATAAAAATACTATTTTTGCACCGCTCTTTTATTTAAGGTATTTTTGCCCGAATGGCGGAATTGGTAGACGCGCTAGTTTCAGGGACTAGTATTCGCAAGGATGTGCAGGTTCGAGTCCTGTTTCGGGCATTGGCAAATATGTTGGTTATTGACAGGTTTGCAAATGCAAAGCTTCTTAGAACCAGTTATGCTCGAAAGAAATTAATCTATATATTTGTAAATCTGATTTCTTTCGGTATTTTTGCCCAGATGGCGGAATTGGTAGACGCGCCAGGTTGAGGGCCTGGTGACCGTTTTTGGTCGTGCAAGTTCGAGTCTTGTTCTGGGCACATTTTGAGACCTTTGCAAAACAAAAAAACTGTCATTCTGAACGCAGTGAAGAATCTCAAATCAGAAGTTTTATACTGGTTATTGACAGGTTTGCGAATGCAAAGCTTCTTAGAACCAGTTATACACGAAAGAAATCAATCAATAAATTTGCAAACCTGATTTCTTTCGCTATACAAAAGATTTATCTTATTCCATACACAATGACAATTAAAGAGCTAATACTAAAAACCCGTTGCTATCGTCGTTTCTACGAAGATGTTACCATTACCTCACAAACTTTAACAGAGCTTGTTGATTTAGCCCGCTTGACTTCGTCGGCTAAAAATATGCAACCACTCCGGTATGTTATTTCTGCTAACAGAGAGATGAATACTAAGATTTTCAAGACTCTGGCTTGGGCAGGTTATTTACCTGACTGGGATGGTCCTGCCGAAGGCGAACGCCCCGCCGGATACATTATTGTTTTACGCGACAATACCATAACCGAGAATAATTACTGCGACCACGGTTTGGCAACACAAAGTATTATGCTCGGAGCTACCGAAAAAGGATTTGGTGGATGCGTCATTGCTGCTATTAACAAACAAGAATTATCAAGATTACTTAATCTCCCTCAAAATTTAGAAATATTGCTTGTTTTAGCTTTAGGCAAACCCAAAGAAACCGTTATCCTCGATGTTTTGGAAGAAAACGGAGATCATAAATATTGGCGGGATAAAGACAATAATCAACGCGTGCCGAAACGAAAGTTAGAAAATATTATTCTGCAATCGTTCGATTAACCCGCTTTATTCATACAAGAATGTAATGAATCGTATGAATGTGCGATGAATAAAGGGAGGGCAAAGCGGGAAATCCCGATTTAGAAATACTCAAATCTGGGGTTTTGTAAAATTCCAAATTTGTTGGTATTACTTAATCGTAAAAAAATCTGTGAATTTTTGGGGTTAACCCGCTTTATTCATTTAAAAATGCAGTGAAAGGAAAGCGTCATCCTGAACTTGGTTCAGGATCTAAAGAAAAGATTCCGAAATCCCGAAAACATTTCGAGGACAGGCGAGTTCGGAATGACGAAAGGGTTTCGAGGGCAGGCGAGTTCGAAATGACAAAAGAGCAAGAAAGCCCAAGATAGAAAATTCCGTGAATTTTCCGGCTTAATTAATGCATCATAGTGAACGAACAAAGTGAGTGGGTAAAAAAACAATTAAAAATAATGATTTTTAAATTAAAATGTTTATCTTTACCAAAAATTTAGATATGCTTTCGGTTACTAAAATAACCATAATACTGAATATCAAACAGTTGACGGGGTGGGGTAGCATATCTAAAAGCTTTTTCATGAAGGTGCTTGTGCCAACGAATGAAACCCGTTTAAGCACAATTTCTTTTATTTATTAATTAAATTTTAAATCATGAAAAGGATTCCTATTTTTTTGAGTTTTATATTGGCGGTTAATTTTCTGATAGCACAGACACAAACCAATTTCGTATTACCGGAGCCACAGACCAATTATAGTACAAGAATATCATACGATTTGTTATACGATTCTTTAAACCATTATTATTATTCTGTGTATATAACTTTTTTAACCCCTTCTTCCCCTCAGGCAGCTGTCATTGTTAAAATGGATACGAATTTTCAGGTTACGGACAGTATTATATGTCAAAGTAATCGTGATATGTATATGCCATCTAAAGGTATTTATCTTACGAGTGATAGTAACTTAATAGTTACTTTTAATGATAATAATTCCAATTATGGTTCTACGGGTTATTTTTTGAAGCTAACCCCTGATTTGGATACCGTAGCAATAAAAGTCTTAACTCCGGATTTAATACCTCACGGTACTTTTAATTATTATGATATTGCACCAACCAAAGACAACGGTTATATTTATGTTGGTC
>JALTEO010000082.1 GCA_027073875.1 Bacteroidales bacterium | reverse complement strand
TCTGAAGAGAACTGATAATTGGCGATGGTGGTTCCTAGTTTCAAATGCTTATTAGAACGATACGACACATTGCCACCCACAACTTGTAAACCCACAGTATGCTTATCTGCTAACTCATTCGGCGTACGATGATAGCCCATAACTTGCAGTGATGATACTTCTAGTACCTTGTTGGAAACGGTATCTTGGTTAGTTACATTGCCGTCAATTTTTTTATTGGAATAAAAAGCAGAGACCTGAAAATGGTTGTTCAGCTCCCATGATGTTGCTACACCGCGGAAAAAATTATTTTCATCTACGGAAGCGTATTTATTGATTCCTACTGCATTTTTCATTGTGTTCAACACAAACACACTTTTCCCGAAACTCAAACCTGACCATAAAGCTAAGCCCTGACCAAACTGCAAGTGATAATCACCGATAGCCAGTTTTTTGAGCCGTCCGATATTTTGCAAAAAGAAATGTGCCGAATAATAATCAAACCCGTTTTTTTGTGAACCTTTGAAAAATTCTTCCCCCGGATCTTTTTCAGCAGTAATGCCCCAAGAAATATTGTTTTTATAATAGAACTTATACCGCATATAATAGTTATATTTATTGCCAAGATACCGGGAATTTGGTTTCAGTGCCAATAGGGAATCGCTGATAGGTGAATAACCCTCTTGTGTTTCCAATACGGTTTTTGTCCGCAAAAACAATTGGTTATGTCCTCGTTTGAGTATTTGTTTTGGTTGAAATCCCTGATTGTTATCTTTAGGTGCTTGTAGTGTTACAAATGGTAATAAATAATTTACAATTTCGGGTGTAAATCCGGTAATTGCCTGTAGTTCATAGATGGTTAGGAATTTTCCTGTTTGCTTACGGTATTCCAACAAGTTCCGAATCTGAAAGTCATTTAAAATCTGTAGTTTCTGCAAATCTTCTTCCGTGGCATCGTTCAGGTTAATGGGATTGGCATAGTAATAAGAAAGTGTTTCGTACAGGTCGGTATAATCAATATCCTCATCTTCTTCTTTGCCGGCAGCAATGGCTTCCACAATCTCCTCTATGACAGGATTATTTGTGCCCTGATTTTCTTGTCCGTAGCCGGTAGTTAACCACGATACAAAAAGAAAAGTCAGCCAAAAAGGAAGTTGTTTCATCCGAAAATCAGTGTTTATATGCAAAATAATAGCAAAGATAATAATTTTTAGGACTTATAATATGCCTATTTTTAAAGTTGTAGAGAGATGTGAATCTTTTAACCCGCTTTATTCATACAAGAATGTAATGAATTGTATGAATGTGCGATGAATAAAGGGTTGGGAATGCAGGAAATCCCGATTCTACTCCATTTTTTGCGAAAAAGGAAAACGATTTTGGTTTAAAATAAAAATGCTAATGGTATTATACCAAAATGAATTATAAATTAGAGTCCAAAAAATTTGGTGTAATACCGATGCTACATGAAAATAGTACAATTTATTGGACTATATTGAATGTGCAATCGGTATTACTTGTATATTTGAGACTTTGAAAAAGTACTATGGCCCAAAAAGAAAAAAATAAATTTGTTCAATGGTTTGAAAACGGACAAAATGTTCGCCATTTGGTCCAAGCCGGATTTTTGATACTTATTTTATGGATAGGTTATGAGTTCTACGGCTTTGTAAGGTATTATGAAACAGGTGGACAAACACCTTACTTTGAGCGTCCTCCGGGAGTTGAAGGATTCCTTCCGCTTAGTTCCCTAATGGGGATAAGGTATTTCTTCCTGACAGGTAATTTCAATATGATTCACCCTGCCGGAATGGTATTATTTTTTATATTTTTTCTATTTGCAATTTTGCTTAAAAAAGGATTTTGCAGTTGGGTTTGTCCGGTTGGGTTTCTTTCGGAGTACCTTCATAAGTTGGGACATAAAATATTCGGTCGTAATTTTGTTTTACCCAAATGGCTTGATTATCCATTGAGATCGCTGAAATATATACTCCTTTTGTTTTTTATTTGGATTATTTTCACAATGCCGGTAGATGATGTACGCAGTTTCATTTATAGCGATTACAATAAAATAGCAGATATACAAATGTTAAAGTTTTTTATGCAGATTTCAGCTTTTTCGCTTGGTGTTATAATCGTTATAATGATTTTATCATTATTCATTAAAAATTTCTGGTGCCGATACCTTTGTCCCTATGGTGCTTTCCTTGGATTTTTTAGTATTTTCAGTCCATTAAAAGTAACCCGTGACCCTGAAAGTTGTACCGATTGCAGACATTGTACCGACGCTTGTCCGGCAAATATTCAGGTACATTCAAAATTACGGATAAAATCAGATGAATGTATGGCTTGTGCAGAATGTGTTACTGCCTGTCCTGAAGTAAATACCTTGAAATTGCGTTTTAACAAAAAAACAAAACACCATATTTCAATCCGGGTTTATGCGATAATCTTGGTCGGACTTTTTGTAATTATTACGGGAATAGCTATGCTGACAAATCATTGGAAAAGCAGTGTTACACCAAATAATTACAAGGAAATGATACATAAACTAGATGGAAAATAATTTTATCATTTTTTCCTGAATTTTTTTATTTGCTTTTCCTATAGGGCTTTATGATATTTCTCTTATACTTCCTCATTTTTTGAGACCTTTACAAAACTTCTGATTTTGTTATCTTGAAAATGTTATCTTGAGTAAAACGAAAGAGTTTGTGAAGAATTGGGAAATCCCGATTTAGAAATACCCAAATTTTAGGATTATGAAGTTACAAAAACCTTAAATCTACAAAAAGAATAGCAACAACTCAGGTTATTAGAAAAGTTTACGCAGCGATTTCTAAAACATCTTCTTTCGCTTCAAAATAAATGGTGTCAGGATTTGACTAAACGGCTGACGAATATCGGCTTCCAAGACATCAATACCATAATTACCCGCTTTATTTTTTATTTCCTTGAAAAAAGCAGATGCTCTTTCTTGATATGCTGCCTTTATTTGTGAAGGATTTAATTTTGTTTCTTTGCCTGTTTCCATGTCCACAAAGCGGTAAGGGCGATTGTCAAAATCAAAATCTTGTTCTTGTCTGTGGTCAAGGGTGTGGACTAAAATCACTTCGTTTTTTTTGAATTTCAGATGGCGGATGGCAGAGATAAGTTCTTCCGTACTTTCTGTTTGCAGCAAATCGGAGAAAATAATTATTAGCGAACGGCGGTGAACCATTTCCGAAAGTTGATGCAGCTGTTTTGCCAAAGATGTTGTTTTTCCCAGCGGACTGTCGGAAGGGTTGAGAAGTGGTATTAATTGCTCATACAAGTAGTTGATATGTGTTGTGGAGGTTCGGGTTGGAGTCATCAAATCAATTTTGTCGGAGATAAATGACAGTCCTACGGCATCGCGTTGTTTTTTCAGCAGATAAATGAGTGCTGCCGCCATATAAACGGAAAACGACAATTTATTGATGCGTTTTTCTTCCACGGGGAAATACATAGACGAAGAAGTGTCTAACACAATTTGTGCCCGCAAGTTGGTTTCTTCCTCGTATTTTTTAACAAACAGTTTGTCGGTGCGGGCAAACAATTTCCAATCCACATGACGGGTAGATTCTCCCTGATTATAGATGCGATGTTCGGCAAATTCCACTGAAAATCCGTGAAACGGACTTTTGTGCATTCCCGTGATAAATCCCTCCACAATTTGTTTGGCTATAAACGACAGATGGTCAAATTGCCGAAGGTTGGCTACATCGTAAAGATTTTTCAAAATATACTGGTTCTTGACAGATTTGCAAATCTGATTTCTTTCGGTATAACCGGTTTACAATAGCGGTTCCAGTTTACTTACAAATTTTGCTTTTGGAACAGCACCTACTTGTTTATCAACAACTTCTCCGTTTTTAAAAAACAGTACTGTGGGAATATTTCGTATCCTGTATTTTGTGGTAATGCTTGGATTTGCCTCCACATCAATAGATGTCATTACGGCTTTGCCTTCAAATTCGGTTGCCATTTCTTCCATAATAGGGTGCACCATTTTACAGGGACCACACCATTCTGCCCATAAATCAACCAATACGGGCTTGTCTGATTTTAAGACAATTTCTTCAAAATTAGATTCGTTCACTTCTTGTACCATAAAAATAAATTTTTTTTGTAAAAATAATAAGAATTCATTTTACTTTTTCCCCAAAATATTTTTTTTACTTTTGACTTTTCAACAATGGGAAATCTGATAACACCTTTCGGTCATTTTGTAGATTTATTCTTCCCGCGGATATGTCTGGTTTGTGGCGAAAAGCTCTATCAACAGGAAGAAATCCTTTGTTCAAAGTGTTTATACGACTTGCCACGAACTAATTTTCATTTAGAACCGAAAAATCAGTTGGAGATGATGTTCTGGGGACGATTTCCCGTAGAAAAAGCAACGGCACTATTGTATTTTAAGAAAGGCAGCGGCTACCGGAAACTGATTCATCAACTAAAATATAAAGGAAAGCCGGAAATAGGAATTTTTATGGGACGGTTGCTTGCCGAAGATCTTAGTGACTGGGCTACCGGTATTGACTACATTGTACCGGTGCCTTTGCACCCGAAAAAAAAGAAAATCCGCGGCTACAATCAAAGTGAGATAATTGCGAACGGACTATCGGAAATATTAGAAATTCCCGTTGATAATCAGACGCTTATTCGTTCAACATTTACTCAGACACAAACGCGAAAAGCCCGTTACGAACGATGGGAAAATGTAAAATCGGTATTTGCCGTTTCGAACAGCCAGACATTTCAGGGGAAACATATTTTGTTGGTAGATGATGTTATTACGACCGGAGCAACGCTTGAGGGAAGTGTTCAAGCATTGCTAGATATTCGTGAACTGAAAATTAGTATTGCTGCCATTGGCATAGCTTCTAATTGATGATTTTTAGCAATTTAAAAAGTTATATTAGTCGGCATAAATTGTTCTTTTGGGTGTCTTCGCCAAACCAATAGTAGTATATATTCTCGAAAGCAGGTATCTCAACCAATAAAGCTCATAGGATTACATTCCCAATTTAATTGGGAATGCGGGAAATCCCAATTTAGAAATACCAAAATTTGGGGTTTTACAAAACCACCAAATTTGTTGGTATTACTTAATCGTAAAAAATTCTGTGAATTTTTGGGGTTAATCCTAAAAATTCTATGAACTTCCCTGATTAAAAAACTTATATTAGCTTTGTGAAAAGTTTTTGAAGAATGCGACATGTCGGATATTATCTGATTCTTATTTTGTTATATCCCTTGGCAATATTGCCTGTCTGTTGCCACAGTGTGATGGCTGTATTCTTATACTTTTTAACCTATTATATATTCGCTTACAGGAAGAAAGTCGTAATTAATAATATGCGTAATGCGTTTCCCGATAAGCGTGAAAAAGAAATTAAGAAACTGGTAAAATCATTTTACAAATCGTTTACTGATGTGTTGATTGAATACCTGATTTACTGGGGAATGCCGAAAGAGAAATTAAAGAAACGGGTCAAAATTAACAATCCGGAGCTTTTAACAAAATATAAAGACAGACACATTATTTTTGTCATCGGGCATTTTAATAATTGGGAATGGTATAATATCTTACCTGCTTATACCAATCATAATGTGTTGGGTTTGGTGAAGCCCATAAAAAATAAAAACTTCGAGAAATTAATAACTAAAATCCGGTCGCAATATGGTATGGATGTCATTTTGAAAAGAAATTCGTTAAAAGCAATTCTTTCACGCGTCAAAGATAATATTCCAACGCTGACTATTTTTGCCGGCGACCAGATTCCTACGGCAAACGAAATAAATTTTTGGACTACTTTTTTGAATCAGGAAACCCCAATTTATCTCGGTGCCGAAAAAATTGCAAAAAAAATTAACGGTGTTGTTATCAGTGGAGAAATGTTGCGTGTAAAACGACATCGTTACGAAATTAATTTAAGCTTGATTACCGATAAGCCGCAAGAAGAACCGGATTATCACATAACACTGAAACATGTGGCAGCATTGGAAGCAACTATTTTAAAACAACCCGAGTCGTGGTTGTGGTCACATCGCCGGTGGAAACATAAACGCAAACCAAACGAAAAAGTATGGGAAAGACTGCCATTGTAATATTAAACTGGAACGGTAAATCGTTGTTAGAAAAGTTTTTGCCCTCGGTGGTAAAATATTCTACATTGCCCGGCGTAGAAATTGTGGTAGCGGATAACGCTTCTTCTGACGATTCGGTTTCGTTTCTGCAAAAAAATTATCCGGCAATAAAAATCGTACGGTTGGATAAAAACTATGGATTTGCCGGTGGATACAATAAATCATTGGAACAAGTTGATGCCGACTATTTTATGCTGCTGAATTCTGATGTGGAGGTGGCGGAAAATTGGCTGCAACCACTCATTGCATTGATGGACAGCGATGAAAAAATTGCGGCTTGCCAACCGAAAATCCGTTCTTATCGTTATCGTGATTATTTTGAACATGCAGGTGCTTCGGGTGGCTTTGTTGACAAAAATTATTTCCCGTTTTGCCGAGGCAGGATTTTCAATGAAGTGGAAAAAGACGAAGGGCAATATGATAATCGCCGTGAGATATTCTGGGCTACCGGAGCCGCTTTAATGATACGGGCAAATATTTTTAGGGAGAGTGGGGGATTGGACAACGATTTTTTTGCTCACATGGAAGAGATAGATTTGTGTTGGCGGCTGAAAAATCGCGGATACAAAATTTTTGTAGAACCGGCATCGGTGGTGTATCATCTTGGCGGAGCAACGCTGAACTATATGAGCCCGAAGAAAACAATGCTGAACTTTCGGAATAATTTGTATATGATTTACAAAAATATTGCCCGTGGTAAATTTTTCGGGATGTTGCTTACCCGTTTATTTTACGATACGGTGGCGGCATTTAAGTTTTTGTTTTCGCTACAGTTTACTTATTTTTTTGCCGTAATGAAAGCACATTGTCAATTTTGGTTTACGATGCACAGGTTTACTGAAAAACGAAAAGAGAATCTGAAACAAGCCATCTCTTTTGACCATGCAGAAATTTTTGGCAAGTCGGTGGTTAAGGCGTTTTATTTGAACGGAAAGAAAAAGTTTTCCGAATTGGAATTTTAGGCGTAATGGACAAGAGCATTAGCGAAACAATCTTGTTCATTATTGGTTGAAATTACTTTGTCGTACCTCCTCGTAATGACGAGTTGATTTTAACCCGCATTATTCATACAAGAACTTTGTGAGTTTTTGGGGTTAAAATTTCAAACGCATTCCTTACAGTGTTGAATATGTCTTTTGAAAATTTCCTTCCTTAAATTTCTTTTCTTTGAATATTACGCCAAATTCTTTGAGTTCGTTAAGGATTGGTTCGTAAATGTCTTTTGTGATAGGAATTTGTACGCCACTTCCTGTCAGATTTCCTGTCAGTATGCGTTTTACGGCTATGGCAAGCGGAGTCCCTACAGTAATAGACATGGCAGTATGGTCACCACCATAAACCACTAACGACGATTCAATTTGTTCTGATTTATTATTTATCTCATATTCAAATAGATGCCGCATTACAATCATATCTTTATCTCCTTCATCCAAAGCCCATTTTTTCATTAAGATGTGTTGTAATATTTGTGCGGGAGTCGCTTCTACCAAACCGATTTTTTCGTCACTGAAAAGTCCTAACCAACGAAGTTTGTATAGAATACTGGAATCTTCTTTTAGGTTAAATAGATTGATAATTTTTTCTTCAACGGTTTTGGTCTTGTGATAAACTAAAAATGAATTTGTAAATTCGCGATAAGTCATGTTTGCAACATCTTCCATAAGATAGGAATCATCTGTCATACCGAGTTTTACAAAGACATCCCACGACTTGCAAAAACCGGGTCGCCGGAGTGTACCACGAAACATTGTCGGGATATTTTCCAACCCGTAGATCTCACGATATTTCAATGAGTCGCGATTGGCATAGCCCTCAAATTCGCCTACTTCGTCAAAGGTAATTCGTTCGATGCGTGTAAATAGTTGATTGTAAGGGATGTATTTATATTTATTGTTACGGATGAATTTAGAAACACCTTGTCCTGCTAAAATGACATTACGGGGATTCCATGTAAATTTATAATTCCACGGATTATTATCAAATTTTGGTGCAACTAATCCTCCTGTAAAAGACTTAAATAGGTTTATTTTTCCACCCTGATCTTTTATTTTGTCAATAATTTGCATGGCAGACATATGGTCAATACCGGGATCAAGACCAATTTCCATCAAGATTAAAACCCCTTTTTGTTTTGCTTTTGAGTCAAGTTCTTTAATATCTTCCGAAACATAAGAAGCCGTTACCATATTTTTGCCCAATTCAACTGCTGCTCTGGCAACAAAGTGATGGAATCTTGCCGGTAACATAGATACAACAATATCTGCTTCCGATACCTCATGATATAGTTGTTCCTGATTGGTTACATCAAAATCAAAACATTCACCACGGGGATGATTAGCTAATTGCTTTTTGATAGGAGCCAGTTGTTGGTCGCCAATACGAAGTTTCCAATCATATTTTTCGGCATTATCAAGTATATATTTAATGAAACTTGTTGTGGAAAGTCCACCGCCGAGTAATAATATTTTTTGCATGCTTTATAGAATTTAAAGCGTAAAAATACCTGTAAAAAGTTTCCGTAATGATATAAACTTTATTTTTTTTAACATTAAATGATGGAAAAATTCTGTGAATTTCTGGAGTTAACCCGCTTTATTCATACAAGAATGTAATGAATTGTATGAATGTGCGATAAATAAAGGGAGGGCAAAGCGGGAAATCCCGATTTAGAAATACCCAAATCCGGGGTTTTGTAAAATTCCAAATTTGTTGGTATTTCTTAATAGTAGAAAATTCCGTGAATTTTTGGGGTTAAACTAATTTGATGACCTTGAAACTTCTCTCCAGCTTGTACCGTCAAATACCAATTGCAATACTGCATTAGCAGAAGAGGTAAATGAACCAGATAAATTTACGGTATTACTATCTCCTGAGCTGTCATCTGTAATACTTATTCGTCCATCAACAAAGATTAATGTTAATATCTGACCATCTATTCCTCCTGTAATAGTTGAGATTACATTGTTTCCGGCATCACCGGTAATTGTCATTACATTGCTTGTAACTGCAAAACTTGTTCCTCCCGATGCAAGTGTTATTGAGGCATTCGGTGTACCTGTTTTTCCATTGAATTTTAATAAGTTTTTATCAAAGTTTCCATAGATTAACGGTGTGGAGGTATTGGAATTAGAAATATAGAGCTTATTGGAACCTGTTTCGTTATATCCTGCTTGATAACCTAAAAATACATTACCTGAACCACTCTGATTACTATACCCCGAATTATTGCCCAATGCTGTGTTATTACTACCTGTGGTGTTAGTGTATAAAGCTTGAACACCAAATGCTGTATTAGAATGACCTGTGGTATTAGAGCGTAAAGTATTTAATCCTGTTGCTGTGTTATCATAACCTGTGGTGTTATTTAATAAAGCATTTAATCCTGCTGCAGTGTTATTATTACCTGTGGTATTATCGTATAAAGCATTTAATCCTAATGCTGTGTTATAATCACCTGTGGTATTGGCATGCAAGGTATTGTTGCCCAATGCTGTATTTTGCTTACCCTCAGTATTAGAATATAATGCATTAGAACCACATGCGGTGTTATCTGTTCCAGTTGTGTTTTTATAAAGTGAACTATATCCTATAGCGATATTGTCACTTCCATTTGAATTTGTTCTAAGTGCTTCAACACCTAATACGGTATTTCTATTCCCCTCTGTGTTACTATATAGAGATTCGTAACCTATTGCTATATTTGATTCACCGGTAGTATTTTTATATAATGATGAAATTCCGGTTGCGGTATTATATGTACCTGAAGTATTTGAATATAAAGAATTAGCACCAATAGCAATATTATCAGAAACTGTATCATTATAAAGTGAACTATATCCTATGGCGATATTATCACTTCCGTTTGAATTTGTTCTAAGTGCTTCAACACCTAATACAGTATTTCTATTTCCGTCTGTGTTACTATATAGAGATTCGTAACCTATTGCTATATTTGATTCACCGGTAGTATTTTTATATAATGATGAAATTCCGGTTGCGGTATTATATGTACCTGAAGTATTTGAATATAAAGAATTAGCACCAATAGCAATATTATCAGAAACTGTATCATTATGAAGTGAATTATATCCTATTGCCACATTATTTTCTCCTGAAGTATTGGAATAAAGAGCTTGATAACCTGTTGCGGTATTATATTGTCCGGTTGTATTAGAGTACAAAGACTTATATCCAAATGCTGTATTAGAATAACCGGTAGTATTTGTATATAGAGCTTTATAGCCCGCTGCTGTATTAGAATAACCGGTTGTATTGTTACGCAAAGCGTTATAACCTGATGCAACATTCCTATTCCCTGTGTTATTTAAATATAAAGCATGATAACCTATTGCCGTATTATATTGTCCACTAGTATTGGAATATAGTGTTTGGTATCCGCAAGCGGTATTGTTACTGCCGGTTGTATCGTTATACAATGCTTTAACACCAATTGCAGTATTATTAGTTCCGGTTGTATTATGATATAAAGCCATATAACCTGATGCAATATTGCGATCACCTGTTGTATTTGAAAATAAGGCATGATAACCTGTTGCAGTATTATTAGTTCCGGTTGTATTGTGATATAGTGTTTGATATCCACAAGCGGTATTACTACCACCGGATGTGTCGTTATATAATGCTTGATGTCCTATGGCTGTGTTATTA